>NZ_JABBFY010000002.1:600000-836830 GCF_012927115.1 Sphingomonas sp. G-3-2-10
TTCGAGGTGGAAAGCGGCGCGTCATCGGCCGCTGGCTCGATCAGGTCGGACATCTGCGTTCCTTATTAGGGAGATGCCTGATGAACGAGGGGCAAGGCGCGCCGTTCCTTTCCGTTCGGCGCATGCGAACAGCAACTCGTCCGAGAAAAAGTGCTAATACTAAAGTGAGTTATGCCCACGACCGAGAAATCAATCGAGCTCAGACTTGCGAGGAGAGTTAGCGCTCTGCAGGCAACGCCCAAGCAATGATCTGATCCCCAATCGGCGTCTCCATGAAGTGATGGCCGCCCGTCATGATCGCGACATACTGGCGTCCGCCAGCCTCATAAGTGATCGGCGTCGCCTGTCCGCCCGCGGGCAACTTGGCCTGCCACAGTGTCTTGCCGGTGGCGATGTCGATCGCGCGGATCAGGTCGTCGGTGGCGGCCGCAACGAAGATCAGACCGCCTGCGGTTATGACCGCGCCGGCATTGTTGGGCGTGCCGATCTCGACGGGCAGCATCGAGGGGACGCCGAACGGTCCGTTCTTGCGCGCGGTGCCGAAGGGACGGTCCCAGATGGTGCGCCCGGTCGCGATCTCAATGGCGCGGATACCGCCATAGGGCGGCTGCTTGCACAGCAGGCCGGTCAGCGGCATCCGCCAGCCCGCATTGACCTGAATGCCGTAAGGCGTCCCCGCCTGCGGATCGCCTCCCCCCTCTGGCTTCGTTGCCATCGCGCCGCCGCGCGACTGGTCGCGCGGGGTCCAGCCCTTGGCGTCGGCTTCCTTGCGGGGGACGAGGCGGTTGTAATTGGGCATGTCGTTGTAGTTGGCGATGATGACGCCGCGGCGCGGATCGATGGCGATGCCGCCCCAGTCCGATCCGCCATTATAGCCCGGATACTGGATCCAGCGGCGCGCGCTTTCGGGTGGGGTGTAGAAGCCCTTGTACGACGCCTGGCGGAACTGGATGCGGCAGATCATCTGGTCGATCGGCGACATGCCCCACATGCTGCGCTCGGTCAGGTCGTCCTTGCGCAGTGTGTGATAGAGCGAGAAGGGCTGGGTCGGCGAACGCTGCTGCGGTTCGACGCCGCCCTGCGGGACCGGCCGTTCCTCGACCTTGTGCAGCGGGCGCCCGGTGCGGCGGTCGAGGACATAGAGATCGCCCTGCTTGCTCGGCAGGATCAGCGCGGGGACGCCGCCCGGCAGGTCGACCAGCGAGGCCTGCGAGCCCAGGTCATAGTCCCACACATCCTTGTGGACGGTCTGGAACGACCAGCGCGGGGTGCCCGTGGTCACGTCGATCGCGACCAGCGCGGTCGAATACTGGTTCTCGATCGGCGAGCGCGAGGTGCTCCAGTAATCGACCGCGGAATTGCCCATCGGCAGATAGACCAGCCCCAGCGCCTCGTCGCCCGAGGCGGTGGTCCACATGTTCGGCGTGCCCGGCGTGTAGCGGTCGCCCTCGGCGGGCAGGCCCTTCAGGTCCGGCCGGGTCATGTCCCAGGCCCAGCGCAGTTCGCCGGTGACCGCGTCATACCCCTTGATGACGCCCGACGGCGCCTCGCGCTTCTGGCCGTCGAGCACCTGATGCCCGGTGACGATCACGCCACGCACGATCGTCGGCGGCGAAGTGATCGAGACCATGCCGGGCGCGACATCGCCCATGCCTGTCTTAATATCGACTGCGCCGCCCTGGCCGAAGCCCGCGCACGGCTGACCATTGCGCGCATCGACTGCGATCACGCGGCCGTCGAGCGTGCCTTCGATGATCCGCGTGGCGCAGACCTCCTGCGGGTTGGCACCGGGGACGGCATAATAGGTCACGCCGCGGCAGGCGGCGGTATAGGGAATGGCTTCGTCGGCGACCTTGGGATCGTAGCGCCATTTCTCCTTGCCGGTCGCGGGATCGAGCGAGATCAGGATGTTCTTGGCCGAGCAGAGATACAGGCTGTCGCCGATCTTGAGCGGCGTGGTCTCCGCGCCATAGGCGTTGTTTTTCATGTCCTTGGGCAAGTCGCGCGTGTGCGCCACCCACACCTGTTCGAGCTTGCCGACATTGCCCGCATTGATCTGCGACAGGCCGGAATAACGCTGCGCGCCATGGGTGCCGCCATAGGCGCTCCACTCGCCGTTCGGTGGGGTGAAGGCGAGGCTCGCCTGAGGGTTCTCGCCCGGCAGCGCGCCCGGGGCGGGCAGGTTGTCATTTGCCGCGATCACCACGCCGCCGATCACCAGCGCCACGCTCGCCGCGATCACGCAGAGGCCGGCGCGCTTCCAGCCATGGCGGACCATCGGCAGCAGCGGCGATAGGCCGATCAGGAGCAGCAGCAGGATCGACGGTCCGACCAGCCGGGGCACCAGACCCCAGCCATCCATGCCGACTTCCCAGAAGGACCAGACCAACGTGTAGGCGAACACGATTCCATAGGCCCACAGCGCGAGCTTCTGACCGCGTACGAGGAAGAGGCCGGTGGCCAGCAGGCCTAGCCCGGCCACGGCATAGTAAGGCGATCCGCCTAGCGTCAGCAGCCAGACACCGCCGACACCCAGCACCGCGCCGATCAGCAGGAACAGCGTGCCGAGGGCGTACAGACCCCATCGAACGCCGCGCGACACCGTCTGGGGAGCCGCCGGGTTCGTTTCGGGATCGTGATGCATACAGGGCGAAGCGCGCATCCGCCCGACTTGTTCCGCAACGTCAACCACTCAGCGCGGGAAAGCTCTGCCAGATCACCGCAAGCAGACTCAGCATCGCCCCGCCCAGTCCGACCGAGCGTCGCCACGCTGGATACTGTCCGGTGGCGGGCATCCGGCGTAGCAGCACGATCAACCACAGGTCCGCTGCGATGCAGGCGAGCGTCAGCGCGACCACGAGCGCCGGTCGCGGCGCGATTTCGCCGACCGCATAAACGGTGAAGAAATGGACCGCCCAGACGATTAGCCCGCCGAGCAGGATCAGCCAGCTTCTCACCCGCCGATTGCCCGCACGAACACGCTGCCCACCGCCCCCTGCGCCCCGGCATAAGCGAGGAACAGACAGGCCAGATCGAGCGTGTTGTTGCGCTCGGGCGTCACCAGGCCTTTGATCGCGCGCCATGCGAGATAGAAGGCCATCAGCACTGCGATCGCTGCGACCATCACCTGAAGCGAGAGGATCGCGAACACCGCTGCAGCCTGCCCGCTGGCATCGGGGGACAGGATCGCGAGCCAAGCCTGCAAGTCTATCGCGACGATCCCAATCCCGACGAGGGCCGCCACAAAGGTCAGCGTCCATGCCAAGTTCATGCCACGCCGGTGCAGCCACCGCGTCGCCAGCGCGGCGACCGCGACCAGTGCATGCCCGGCGGCGAGCGGTAGGCCCTCCAGCAGCGGCAGCGGCGTCGTCCAGAATTTCGGCTGATTGCCCCACAGAAAGGCGAGGCTGAACAGCGCCATCGCGAAGATCATGCCCATCACGATCATCAGGATCACCATCGCCCACCAGCCATGGCTCGACGGGCCGGTGACATAGGTCGGCACGCGAATGCCCGCGCCGATATCGACGCCCTCCATCTCGACGGGGCGGTCGGTTTCCCACAGCCAGATCAGCACCGCCACTACTGCCAGCACACCGCTTACCAGTCCTAACAGATAGGCTTGCACCGTCAGCGCCAGGAAGAAGCCCGCAGTGAACACCGCCGCCGCGAGCGGCCACACCGACGGGCCGGGCATGATCTGGAGATATTGCGGCTCGGCCATCAGCGGGCTCGTCACCAGCGTCTCGCGAAGACCGGTGGCCGAGCGTGGCAGGAAATAGCGGCCCTGCTCGACATCGTCCGACAGCTTGGGATCGTCCCACAAGGGTTCGCGGCTCTTCACCACCGGGATCGAGCGGACCGAGTAGAGTTCGGTCGGCAGCCATTCCAGCGTACCGCCGCCATAGACATTGCCCGCATCGCCGCCGCCCGGTGCCAGCCGGAAGTTGCGCGCCAGGTCGATCAGGAAGACCAGCACGCCTGCCGCGACCATGAACGCGCCGATGGTCGAGATCAGGTTCGGCAGATCCCATCCGCGATCGGGCAGATAGGTATAGACGCGGCGCGGCATCCCCATCAGCCCGGTCAGGTGCATCGGCATGAAGGCGACGTTCATGCCGACGAACATCAGCGTGAACGCCCATTTCCCCAGCCGCTCGGACAGCGCCCGGCGGCTCATCATCGGTGCCCAGTAATAGAAGGCAGCGAACAGCGGAAACACCATCCCTCCGATCAGCACGTAGTGGAGGTGCGCGACGATGAAATAGCTGTCATGCGCCTGCCAGTCGAACGGGACCAGCGCCACCATCACGCCCGTCAGCCCGCCGGTGACGAAGATCACGGCGCTGCCCATCGCGAACAGTCCGGGCACGTTGAAGCGCGGTTTGCCCACCGCAAAGGTCGCGATCCACGAGAACACTTGGATGCCTGCGGGCACGCTCACCGCCATGCTCGCTGCCGAGAAGAAGCCGGTGGTCATCGGCGGCATGCCGGTGGTGAACATGTGGTGCGCCCACACGCCGAAGCTGATGAAGCCGGTCGCCAGCATCGCCAGCACGATCAGCCGGTATCCGATCAGTTCGGCGCGGGCGATGGTCGGGACGATCATCGACATCATGCCTGCCGCGGGCAGGAAGATGATGTAGACCTCAGGATGGCCGAAGAACCAGAACAGGTGCTGCCACAGCACCGGATCGCCGCCCCGCGCCGCGTCGAAGAACGGCCAGTTGAACGCTCGCTCGATCTCCAGCAGCAGGGTGCCGAGGATCACGCTAGGGAAGGCGATGACGATCATCACCGCAAACACCAGCATCGCCCAGGCGAAGATCGGCATCTTGTCGAGGCTCATCCCCGGCGCGCGGGTGCGCAACACGCCGACGATGATCTCGATCGCGCCGGCAATCGCGCTGATCTCGATGAACCCGATGCCCAGCAGCCAGAAATCGGTGTTGATGCCGGGCGAGAAGGCCTTGGAGGTCAGTGGCGGATACATGAACCAGCCGCCATCCGGCGCCAGTCCCACGAAGATCGACGCGAAGAAGCACAGCCCACCCACCGCATAGGCCCAAAAGGCATATGCCGAGAGGCGGGGGAAGGGCAGGTCGCGCGCCGCGAGCATCTGGGGCAACAGCAACACCCCCGCCGCCTCGACCGCCGGCACAGCGAACAGGAACATCATCACCGTGCCGTGCATGGTGAAGACCTGATTGTAGGTCGCAGGCGGCAGGATATCGAGCAGGGGCGCAGCAAGCTGGACGCGCATCAGCAGCGCCAGCACGCCCGCCAGCAGGAAGAACAGGAATGCCGTGCCGAGATAATAGAGGCCGACATAGTTGTTGTTGACGACGGTCAGATATTCCCAGCCCTTGGGCGCGCACCAGATGCGGTGGAGTTCCTCTTCCTCCTCCTTCGAACGCGCCTCCTGTGTCGGGAAGCGGTCATAGAGCGCGGGATCGAACCCGGTCTCCGACTTCATTTCAGACTTTCCAGATAGGCTGTGATAGCCTGCAACTCGTCGGCGTCGAACTGCTTGTAGGCGGGCATTCGATTGCCGGGCTTGATCGACTGGCTGTCCGCCACCCATCCCGCCATGGTCCCGCGATTATTGGGCAGGATTCCCGCGCCCAGCGAGCGCCGCGATCCGACATGGCTGAGGTCCGGCCCGGCCAGTCCGTTGGCGGCGGTACCGCGTACCGTGTGACAAGCGGCGCAACCGCTGGACATGAACAGGTTTGCACCTTTGCCCGCGACTACCGTTGGCGGCGCAATGCGAGCGGCCTTCCAGCGCGCGAAGTCGGCAGGGGCATGTGCAACGACCACGAAGCCCATCAGCGCGTGCGGCCCTCCGCAGAACTCTGCGCATTGCCCGGCATAGACGCCAGGCTGGTCCGCGTGGATGCGCAGCAGGTTTCGCCGGCCGGGAATCATGTCCATCTTCCCCCCAAGCCGGGGTACCCAGAAGCTGTGAATGACGTCCGCAGCCTCCAGCTCGAGCAGGATGGGTTGCCCAGCCGGGATATGCAGTTCGTTGGCATCCATGATCGCCGTCGCGCCGTTCGTGTCGAGATAGGCGATGCGCCACCACCACATCTCGCCGGTGATCCGCACCCGCATCTCGTCGCCGCGCGGGGCGGTCGCGGCGAGGTGGTTGGTCAGAGTCAGGCCCCAGATCAGCAATCCGGTCAGTACCACCACGGGAAAGGCGATGCCGCCGATCCACACCGCCTTGTCCCCGCCCAGCTTCGCGCGGAGCGATGCTTTTCCGAACAGCGCGATGCCCAGCGCCGCCATCGTGACGAGCAGCACCACGGTCCCGCCGATCAGCAAGGCCCAGGCAAGCGTCGTCACCGGTTGGGAATACGGCCCCGCCGGATCCAGCACCGGCGGGGGCCAGCCCGAGAGGATCGATTGCAGGCCGGCGTTAGGGCGCATGGTTGGCCTGAAGATATGCGGCAAGATCGGCGGCCTGCGCATCGGTCATCGCAATTGCGGGCATCGCCGTACCGGGCACCAGCGAGGGCGCGTCGCGAACGAAGCGGGCGAGCGTATCCGGCCGGTTGGGCAATCGTCCCGCGATCATCGCCTGATTACCGAAGGCCTCCAGCGAAGGTCCGGTCCTGCCGCGTGGCCATGCGATTCCCGGCAGCGCATGGCACGCGCCGCAGCCCAGCGCCTGCGCCGCCGTCCTTCCGCGCGCAACGCTGTCCGACGACGCCATGTTCGGTTCGATCTCGGGGTCCTCGCATGCGGTGACGAGCAGCAGCGCAGCCATAGCGATAACCCGTCCCCCTTTCACACGCGGCCCCCAATAACCGTTACTCAGGCGGAACCGATCGCCTGCCGGATAGGTTCCGGTTGCCATGCGTAACGCGCTCATTTTGCTGGCATCCGTCGCTTTCACGCTCGGTGGTTGCGAGGGTCGCAGCGGCGACCCCTTTCGGGCGACGGGCGAAGTGATCGCGTTCGGGGGCGGCGATGCGGGCCCGCAGGGCGCCTGTGCGACCTGCCACGGGCTGAAGGGCGAAGGCGACGGGCGTCTCGCGCCACCCCTCGCGGGGTTGGACGCCGGCTATCTCCACCGCCAGCTCGACGATTACCATAACGGGTGGCGAGAGCATGCCCAGATGCGCGCGATCGTGCGCCGCCTGACGCCGGAAGACCGGGCGAAGGTATCCGCCTACTATGCCGCACTGCCTGTGCCGCCGACCGGGGTGTTCGCGGGCGGCGATCTTTATGCGCAGAACTGCGCATCTTGCCACGGCACGAAGGGCGAAGGGATGGGCCCGAACAACCCTCCGCTCGCGGGTCTGTCCCCCACCTATATCGAAAGCCAGTTGCTCGCCTGGCGCACCGGAAAGCGACGCAATGATCCAATGGGCCAGATGATGGCGGTCAGCAGCGCATTGTCGCCGGATCAGGTTCGGACGGTGTCAGCCCAGGCCTCGGCGCTTCCCGGGCCTCATCTTCCTCCAGCACAGGAAGCATCCCGATAAGCACGTCGTGCTTGTCCCAGAAGTGATGCTTGAGTGCCGCGCCGATATGGATCGGTACCATCACCACCAATGCTGCGACGAACAGCCAGTGGAACCCTTCCGCCCAATCGAGGATCGCCCATTGGATACCGGCATCGAGATCGTGAAACGGCATTTGCGGCCAAGGGACTAGTCCCGCGACGCGTAGCGGCTCGCCATCGCCCAGTGCCGACCACATCGCCCAACCGCTCAGCGGCAAGCCGAAGAAGCAGATGTAGAACAGGATCTGCGTCACATGCGACGCGACCGTCTGCCATCCCTGCCGGTCGGCATCGTTAATGGGTCCAGGCACGATCATCCGCCAGATCAAACGCAGCGTCGCCAAGACGAGCATCAGCAATCCGATTTCGGCATGGATGCGGTATCCTGCAAGTTTTTCGGCTCCGACAGGCAGGCTGCCCATGTGCCAGCCCCAGCCGAGCTGAAACAGGATCAGCGCCGCCATGATCCAGTGAAAGGCGATACCGACAGGCGAGTATCGACGCGCATCGGTGTGCCCGCGCGCCCAGTCGCGGATGCGCTGGATCAGGCCGCGGCCGGGCGGGTCGCTGTGAGCCATCGGTTCGCCAGAAACAGTGCTGCGCCGAGATAGAGACCCGCGCCCGGTACCCACATGATGAGCCCGGCAAGCTGTTGGTCTTCAATCGGACCGAGGCCCCAGGCCGAGGTGGTCAGCCAATGTGGGGCATAAAGTGGTGCGGTGGTGAAGGTCAGCAACCCGCCGAGCAGGCCCATCTGCACCATCGTTACTAGCAGCGCCGTCACCGCCGCATGAAGCGGTGACGCGATTGCGGCGCGCCAAAGCCCGACCGCGCTGCCGAGCAGCATCGCCTGCATCAACCAGAAGATCGCGTCGTGGGACAATGCGAGCGCGTAGGCGGCGGGCAGATGCCAGATCCAAAAGATAGCGGCATGGCCGATGGTCCACGCCGCCAGACCGCGACCGATCGATGGTGGCAGGGCCCATGCGATCAGCGGCGCGGCGAGCGCACTCATGGCGAGATGATGAAACGATCTCGCCGAAAACAGCGCGGAACTGAGCGCGCAGAATGGGGATATCCACAAGAAGAAGAGGATTGCGCCGGCTGCGATCAGTGGCGCGGAACCGCCGTCGCGCCGATAATGCCAGCAGATCGCAAAGCCTGCGACCATCGCCGCCATCAGCACCGGATCCAGATTCCAGCGCGCCCAAAGCTCAGCCGGTACGGGAGCCGCCCCGCAATAGGGTATCGTATCCAATCCCATTCCCGTCAGACGCCGACGTCCGCCAGGACGCGGGACTCGTGGATCGGACAACCGTTGAACTTGGCGCGGTAATCTGCGGAAAACTTGTAGGGGCCTCTGCGCGCGCGGTTGATCCCGCCCAACGGCTGATGCGCTGCCAGTCCGTGCCAGGGCGCGAAGGCGAGTTCGTTCTCCTCCTTCTCACTCTCTCCATAAATCCAGGCGCGTTGGGGCTCGACGGAGAGGGTGGCGACGGTGCGGAATGGGCTGACATCTTCATCCCAGGCGACTGTCGAATCCTCGACCGGCATGGTCCCCAGATCGGTGCAAAGCTGGACCCGCAATTCCCAGACACCGCCTTGTGAGGCGAGCAACTCGTTCATCGCCTCGCGGATCGCATCGGGGCGGCCGGTCGCGTTGATCGTTTCTTCCGCGAAATCCTTGATGGCCGACACCGGCGCGAGCTGGAACTTCGCGATATAATCGCCGTAGCGGAACGGCGTCTGGCTGAAATAGGTCGCGCCCAGCGGATGGACGGGCTTCGCACCGCCGAGCGAACTCAGCATCGCCGATTGCGTGCCCACGGCTTCGAGTGCGGATTCGAACGTCCGCAGTACCGCCGACAGCATCTTCTTGCCGGTCTCGGCCTTGTCGGTCGTGGCAGCGAGCAGTTTCAGGTTGCCAAGGAACTTCGTTGCATCGGGTGCGGCAAAAGCAGGGGAATTGACCAGGATGAAATCCTGGGTGGTATCGCCCTCGCTGCCGGGAAGCCTTTCGCCCTCGACGCCAAATATCTTGATCGCAACCCCGCGCGGCAGACGAACCGAGTCGTCGAGAACGTCGCCCGCATTCGTCGAGAACCGCAGGATCGCCTCATACGCGCCGGGCGCTGCGAACAGCCCCTGCGCGAGTTCGGGCGACAGATCATCTGCGATGGTCAGCCTACCGCGTGCGATCCCATGCCCCTTGGCGTGCACGGACCGGACCGCATGGTCGTAATCCTTCGACGTGGTGTCGAGAATCCTCTCGAACTGCTCTTCCAGCGCGGCGATGGTTTCCGCTTCGTCTGGCTGGATCTGTTCGACCGATGGGACATAGCGAACAGGTTGCGACATCGCGATTTTTCCTTGGAAGTGCAATCTCCTGAACCATTGCCAGCACGAACCGTTCCGCTCCGGAGAACATTGAAGCACTACGGCAAAGGGGCGGCGACCATGTCCAAACAGCATTCGGACAAGCCTGAGATAGAACCCTTTGAAGGGCCCGCGGGCGGATGGGGTTCGGTACGGTCCCTCGCCGAAATATTGCCGCGCGAGAAAGTGCCGGTCGATACGCTTCGCCAACTCGCTCGTCAGAACAAGCCGGACGGCTTCATGTGCGTAAGCTGTGCCTGGCCGAAGCCAGCGGATCATCATCCCGCAGAATTCTGCGAGGAAGGTGCCAAGGCCACTGCCTGGGAACTGACCACGCTACGCACGACGCCTGAGTTCTTTCAGGAACTTACGCTCAGCGACCTGCGCGGTTGGAAGGATTACGACCTAGAACAGCATGGGCGCCTCACCCACCCACTGCGTTACGATGCCGATACCGACAAATATGTCGCATGCAGTTGGGATGAAGCGTTCGATGCGATCGGCGCGGCGATGCGTCCGCTCGATCCCAAATCGGTGGTCTTCTATTCCTCCGGCCGTACCAGCCTGGAGGCATCGTATATGTATGGCCTGATGGCGCGCATGTTCGGCAACCAGAACCTGCCCGACAGCTCGAATATGTGCCATGAATCGACCTCGGTCGGTCTCAAGGCGGCGATCGGGGTGCCGGTCGGTACGACCCAGCTGAAGGACTTCGAGGAATGCGACTGCATCCTCTTCTTCGGTCAGAATGTCGGGTCGAATGCACCCCGGATGCTTCATGACCTTTGCAAGGCCCGCAAGCGCGGCGTTGAGATCATCACCTTCAATCCTCTGAAGGAGCGCGGACTGGAGCGGTTCACCGATCCGCAAAACCCGATCGAGATGACGACCGGCGGCGAGACGCAGATCTCCACCCAATATCACCAGGTAAAGACCGGTGGCGACATCGCCGCGATGATGGGCATCGCAAAATTCCTGATCGAATGGAACGACGCAGCGCTGGCGGTCGGCGACCCGCCGGTGCTCGACCGCGATTTCATCGACCAGCACACCCAGGATTTCGAAGCGTTCGCAGATGCCGCGCGGAAGGCCGAATGGTCTGACATCGTCCGCGAATCCGGTCTCGCGCAAAGCGCGCTGGAGGAGGCTGCTCGCGTCTATGCCAAGTCAAAGGCGACGATGATCATCTACGGCATGGGCCTGACACAGCATGTTAAGGGCGTTGAGAATGTCCGCATGGTCGTCAACTTGCTCCTGCTGCTCGGCAACATCGGCAAGCCCGGTGCGGGACCGACGCCGGTGCGCGGGCATTCGAACGTGCAGGGCCAGCGCACCGTCGGCATCACCGAGAAGGCCGAACTCGTGCCGGTCGAAAAGCTCAAGGAATTGTACGGCTTCGCCCCCCCGACCGAAAAAGGCCTCGATACAGTTGAGACTTGCCGCGGCGTGATCGACGGATCGGTGAAAGCGGTGGTTGCGCTCGGCGGCAACTTCTTGCGCGCCGTCCCCGAAACCGCGGCGATGGAAGCTGCGTGGCCAAATCTCGATATTTCGGTGCAAATCGCGACCAAATTGAACCGGAATCACCTCTTTCCCGGCAAGACCAGCTATCTTCTCCCATGCCTCGGGCGGATTGAAGAGGATGTGCAGGAGAGCGGCCCGCAGGTTGTGTCGGTCGAGGATTCGACCAGCTGCATTCATGGGTCACGCGGTAAGGCGAAGCCCGCCAGCCCGCACCTCCTGTCCGAACCACGCATCGTCGCCGAGATCGCCAGGCGAATCCTCCCCGCCAACCCGCGGATCGACTGGGACAGCTGGGTTGCCGACTATGGCCGCATCCGCGACGCGATCGAAGCGACCTACCCGGAGATCTTCAGAGATTATAACGCACGCCTGTTCACGCCGGGCGGCTTCTGGAAGGGCAACAAGGCATCGGAACGCATTTGGGAAACGGAGAGCAAGAAGGCCGAATTCTTGGTACCCAGCGGTTTGAGCGCCACCGGATTTGACGACGCTCGGGGCCGCTTCCGGCTGATGACGCTCAGGTCGAACGATCAGTTCAACACCACCATCTATGGCTATCACGACCGGTTCCGGGGCGTGAAAGGAACGCGCGACGTCCTCTTCATCCATCCCGAAGACATGGATCAGGCAGGCTTGAGCGAAGGTCAGATCGTCGCACTGGAAAGCGATGCGGAGGACGGCACGCATCGGCGCCGCGACGGGCTGATCGTCACGCCCTATGACATTCCGCTCGGTTGCCTTGGAGCCTATTATCCCGAAGCCAATGTGCTGATGCCCGTCGAGCACCATGCCGAACAGAGTCACGTTCCCGCCGCCAAATCGGTGCCGGTACGGATCGTAACCTGACCGGCCGGTCGCCCGCGTTCCGCCACACCGATATCAGACCCGAAACCGGCAATCTCTCTGCGCAGTTGCCCGTATCTGCGATAGCGCGATCCTGGCGATCCCTGCCATTCCTGCTTGCGTCCGCGCCCAAGGCGTGGAAGCGGGAATAAACCAATCTTCTCAATCATGAGGACAGCCGAGAGAAATGGCGCAGACCACTGCACACGGCGCTTCGAAGCCAGCCTCCAGGATCGGTTTGGGCACGGTACTGGGTACCGCCGCAGCACTCGTTTTCTTCCTGATCACCGGCGCGCTGGCCTACTCGAATATCCAGACGCTGCGGGGCGACACGGCGAAGGTCGTTCACACGCATGAGGTGATTACCGAACTCGGCAATCTGCTGTCGGCGGTGCAGGATGCCGAGACCGGGCAGCGCGGCTATCTACTGACGGGTAATGCCCGCTATCTCGAACCCTATCAGGAGGCACTGGCCCGTACCGCGGCCAGCCTCAACGCGATCGAAGCGCTGACGGCCGACAATCCCGCGCAACAGGCCAATCTTCGCCGTCTCAAGCCGCGGCTCGACGCCAAGCTCGCCGAACTCAAGCAGACGATCGAATTGCGCCGGACTCAGGGAAGTACGGCCGCGCTTGCGCTGGTCAACACCGATCGCGGGAAGGTCGAGATGGATGCGATCCGCGCACAGCTCGGCGCGATCCGCACCGAAGAACGGCGGCTGCGTGAAGCCCGGCTCGAACAGATGGAAGCTGCGTACCGGACAGCGACGCTAAGCGGGATCCTGGCGGCACTGCTCGGGATCGGTCTGACGCTGGCAGTCGGCTTGCTCGTTCACCGCAGCACGGTCGCGCGTCAGCGCCAGACCTGGTTGCAGGCGGGCGAAGTCGGCCTCTCCCAAGCGATGCTGGGCGATCAGACCGTGCGCGAACTGGGCGCGAGCATCCTCGACTTCCTGACGCCCTATCTCGGCGCGCAGGCAAGCGTGCTGTTCAAGGGCGAGAATGGCGTCTTCACCCGCATGGCGACGCTCGGCGTTCCGGGCGATGCCACTGTGCCCGAACGCTTCTCGCTGCGTGAGGGCCTGCTGGGCCGCGTCGCCGAAGACGGAAAGCCGGTCGTAATCGACGATGTGCCAGAGGGCTATCTGACGCTCGGTTCGGCACTGGGCCGCGACACGCCGCGCCATCTCGTCATCGTGCCGTTCAGCGCCGATGGCGTGATCAACGCCGTGGTGGAACTGGGCTTCCTGCATGGCATCGACGACCGCGCGCTCGACCTTTTGGAGCAGATTGGGCA
Source organism: Sphingomonas sp. G-3-2-10 (assembly GCF_012927115.1). Lineage (NCBI taxonomy): Bacteria > Pseudomonadati > Pseudomonadota > Alphaproteobacteria > Sphingomonadales > Sphingomonadaceae > Sphingomonas > Sphingomonas sp. G-3-2-10. The sequence continues at coordinate 613,553 of NZ_JABBFY010000002.1, forward strand.
GCCCGCCGGGGTCGCGCTGCGTTCGGCCAAATACCGCACCGAATTGCAGACGCTGCTGGAGGAAACGCAGCGCCAGTCGGAAGAATTGCAGGTTCAGAGCGAGGAACTGAAGGTCTCCAATGAAGAGTTGGAAGAACAGGGCCGCGCACTCAAGGAATCGGCAGTGCGTCTGGAACAGCAACAGGTCGAACTCGAACAGACCAATTCGCAGCTCGAGGAACAGGCGCAATTGCTGGAGAACCAGCGCGACGCTCTTACGCGTTCGAGCGCGGCGGTCGAATTGAAGGCGCGCGAACTGGAGCAGGCCAGCCAGTACAAGTCGGATTTCCTCGCCAATATGAGCCATGAGCTGCGCACGCCGCTCAACTCGCTGCTGATCCTGTCCAAGCTGCTGGGCGACAATCCCAATGGCAATCTGACCGAGGAGCAGGCGCAATATGCCCGCACCATTCAGGCATCGGGCAACGATCTGCTCAATCTGATCAACGACATCCTCGACCTGTCGAAGATCGAAGCCGGTCATGTCGATATCCGCGCAGAGGTGGTATCGCTCAAGCGTCTCGTTTCCGACCTTCGCCAGACCTTCGATCCAATCGCGAGGGAGCGCAGACTGGCGTTCGAAATCGACGTGGCCGATGCGGCCCCGGCGACCGTCGCCACAGATCGTCAGCGGCTGGAACAGATCCTGAAGAACCTGCTGGCAAATGCGTTCAAATTCACCGAGGCCGGTCAGGTTTCGCTCAAGATCGCGCCGGTCGAAGACGGTCGACTGGCGTTGACGGTGATCGATACCGGCATCGGCATCTCGACCGAGCAGCAGCAGGCGATTTTCGATGCGTTTCGTCAGGCCGATGGATCCATCAGCCGCAAATTCGGCGGCACGGGGCTCGGCCTCTCAATCTCGCGCGAACTCGCTCGCCTGCTTGGCGGATCGATTGCGCTGGTCAGCGAACCCGGCGCGGGCAGCAGCTTCACCGTTACGATTCCGACGGAATATGATCCCGCTCAGGTCGAAGCGCGCCCCGAGCCGACGGCGCCGACCGCGCCCGGAACGGCTGCGAAACCCGCAACCAAAGCAAACGCGAAGGGCGCCACGCGTCTGAGTCCGATCGAGGATGATCGCGACAGGCTGGAGGGCGCCCGCCGGGTGCTGCTCGTCGTCGAGGACGACCAGGTGTTCGCGGGGATCGTCCGCGACCTGTCACGCGAAGCCGGGTTTCAGGCGCTTGTCGCCGGCACCGCCGAGGAAGCGATGGACCTTGCCCGCGAGTATAAGCCCAGCGCGATCGTACTCGATCTGGGCCTGCCCGATCAGTCAGGGCTTGCGGTGCTCGATCGGCTAAAGCGCGAGGATGCGACGCGGCACATCCCGATCCATGTCGTCTCGGCGAGCGACCAGACCCAGACTGCCTTTGCACTCGGTGCGATGGGCTATCTGGTCAAGCCGGTGAAACGCGAGGATCTGGCGCATGCGCTTGAAGCGTTGGAAGCGCAGCTGACGCGGACGATGCGCCGCGTGCTGATCGTCGAGGACGATCCGCTCCAGCGCGACGCGGTCGGCAAACTGCTGGCGGGTCCGGAGATCGAGACAGTCGGGGCCGGCACCGCCGCCGAATGCCTCAGGTTGCTCAGCGAGCAGACCTTCGATTGCATGGTGCTCGATCTTTCGCTGCCCGACGCCTCGGGCTTCTCGTTGCTGGAAACGCTGAGCAGCGGCGACCACAGCTTCCCGCCGGTGATTGTTTATACCGGCCACGATCTGTCGAGCTCGGACGAGCAGCAGCTTCGCCGCTACTCCAGCTCGATCATCATCAAGGGCGCCAAGTCGCCCGAGCGGCTGCTCGACGAAGTGACGCTGTTCCTGCACCAAGTGGTGTCCGAGCTTCCGCCTGAGCAACAGAAGATGATCCAACAGGCGCGCAACCGCGACGCGCTGCTCGAAGGCCGGCGGATCCTGATCGTCGAGGATGACGTCCGCAACGTCTACTCGCTGACCAACATTCTCGAGCCGCGCGGTGCGAAAGTGGCGATCGCGCGCAACGGGCAGGAAGCGCTCGAAGCGCTTGCCAACGCCGCAGACACGCCGGAGGCGATCGACCTGGTGCTGATGGACGTGATGATGCCGGTGATGGACGGGCTGGACGCAACCCGGCGCATCCGGCTGGATCCGCGCTTGTCGAAACTGCCGGTGATCATGCTGACCGCCAAGGCGATGCCCGACGATCAGGAACGATGTCTCGCGGCAGGCGCTAACGACTATATGGCCAAACCCCTCGACGTCGACAAACTTCTCTCTCTGGTCCGCGTATGGATGCCGCGCTGACTCAGCCGGCCAGCGAGCCGGTCGAGGATATCGAGATCAGTCTCCTGCTGGAGGCGCTGTACCGGCGGTATCATTATGATTTCCGCCATTATGCCCGCGCGTCGATCAAGCGGCGGATGCGTCAGGCGCGCGAGCAACTGGGCTTTGCCAGCCTCTCGGCGATGCAGGATGGGCTGCTCCACGACGAGAAGGTGGCGACGCGCCTGCTCGATTATCTGACTGTGCAGGTCAGCGAGATGTTTCGCGATCCGGGTTATTTTCGGGCGATCCGCGAAAATGTCGTGCCCCACCTGCGCACCTATCCCTCGCTCAAGATCTGGATCGCGGGGTGCAGCCATGGCGAGGAACTCTATTCCTTCGCGATCCTGCTCCATGAGGAAGGGCTGCTCGATCGCACGCTATTCTATGCGACCGACATCAACCCCGCCGCGCTGGAAGCCGCGCAGAACGGCATCTATTCGCTCGACCGGATCGCTGCCTTCACGCAGAACCATCAGCGCTCCGGCGGAAAATCGTCGCTCGCCGACTACTACACCACCGCCTATGGCCGCGCCGTATTCGACAAGAAACTGAGGTCGCGGGTCGTCTTCTCCGATCACAGCCTCGTCACCGACGCGGTATTCGCCGAATGCCAATTCGTCTCGTGCCGCAACGTCATGATCTATTTCGATAGGCCATTGCAGGACCGTGCGGTGGGACTCTTCAAGGATTCGCTCAGCCGGCGCGGCTTTCTCGGTCTCGGCTCGAAGGAGACGTTACGCTTCTCCGATCATGCCCATGCCTTCACCGAATTCGTCCGCGAAGAGAAAATCTATCAACGGCGCGACGCATGACGGATAATGGGGAGCGGGCCATCGTGATCGGCGCATCGGCGGGCGCGGTGCAGGCGCTGTCGCGCATTCTGCCGCGATTGCCGGCCGATTATCCCCTGCCCGTACTGGTCGTCGTCCATGTGCCGGCGGCGCCGTCCGGGCTGACGACACTGTTCGCCGCAAAGGCGCAAATGGTGGTTCGCGAACCCGAGGCGAAGGAGCCGATCGCGCCCGGCACCGTGTATTTCGCACCGCCGGGCTATCACATGCTGGTCGAGGAAGACCGCAGCATCGCGCTATCGGCGGACGAGCCGGTGCTGTTCTCGCGACCCTCCATAGACGTCTTGTTCGAAAGCGCGGCCGATTGCTACGGTGCGGGCCTCGTCGCGCTGGTGCTGAGCGGTGCGAATGAGGATGGAGCCGAGGGCGCTGCTTCGGTCCTCGCTGCGGGGGGGACCGTGCTGGTGCAGGACCCCGAAGAAGCCTTCGCCGCCACGATGCCGGACGCGGCGCTCGCGCGGTCGCCGGCAGCGCGCCCTTTGTCGCTCGACGCAATTACCGATCATCTGCTGAAGCTGGGAACGATATGAGCAGTGCGGACGATCCCATCCATTTCCTGATCGTCGACGATCTCGACGAAAATCTCGTCGCACTTGAGGCGCTGCTGCGGCGCGACGGTCTCGCCTTCTTGCGGGCGCGTTCCGGCGAGGAAGCGCTCGAATTGCTGCTGCGCCACGAAGTCGCGCTGGCGCTGCTCGACGTGCAGATGCCGGGGATGGACGGATTCGAGCTTGCCGAATTCATGCGCGGCAATGAGCGCACGCGGCACGTTCCGATCATCTTCGTGACCGCCGGCAGTGCCGACACGCAGCGGCGCTTCCGCGGCTATGAAGCCGGCGCCGTCGACTTCATCCAGAAGCCTATCGAGCCCGACATTTTGCGCGGCAAGGCGAGCGTCTTCTTCGATCTTCACCGGCAGCGTCGCGCGCTTGCCGACACCGCCGGGCTGCTCGAAGCACAGGTGCGCGAACGCACCGTTGAACTGGAAGACGCCCTCGCCCGGCTCAAGGCGGAGACCGCGGAGCGCGAACGCGCCGAGGCATCGCTGCGCCAGAGCCAGAAGATGGAAGCGGTAGGGCAATTGACCGGCGGCATCGCGCATGATTTCAACAATATGCTCACCGGCATTATCGGGTCGCTCGATCTGATGCGCCGCCGCATCGCCGTCGGCCGAGTGGACGATCTCGATCGCTATATGGATGCCGCGACCAGCTCGGCGGAGCGAGCGGCGTCGCTGACCCAGCGCCTGCTTGCCTTTTCGCGCCGGCAGTCGCTCGATCCGCGGCCGCTCGAGCTGAACGCGCTGATCCATTCGATGTCGCAGCTCGTCGAACACGCGCTGCCGGAACATATCGAACTGACGCTTGTACCCGGTCCCGATCTCCCCGCGGCGCTGGCCGATCCCAACCAGCTGGAAAATGCCATCCTGAACCTCGCGCTCAACGCTCGCGACGCGATGCCTGACGGTGGGAAGCTGGTGATCGAGACCAGCCTTGCCGATCTCGACGCGGCGCATATTTCGACAAGGCCTGGGTTGCCAGCCGGGCGGTTCGCTGTTGTGTCGGTCACCGATACCGGCACTGGCATCCCAACCGAAGTAATCGACAAGGTGTTTGATCCCTTCTTCACGACCAAGCCGATGGGACAGGGGACGGGACTGGGGCTATCGATGGTCTATGGCTTTGCGCAACAAAGTGGCGGCGCGGTGCGCATTCATAGCCAGCCGGGAATCGGAACCTCGGTGAAGCTTTACCTCCCTGTCACCGACGCAAGCCCGATCGCCACCGCGGTGCCCGCGGGGGTCGCTCCAAAAGGGGCCGGCGAGCGCGTCCTCATTGTCGAAGACGATGCGGCGGTGCGGATGCTGGTTCGCGAGGTGCTCGAGGAGCTTCATTATGAAGCGATCGAACTTGCCGACCCGGTCTCGGCGGTACCGCTGTTCGCCTCAGACGTCCGGATCGACCTGATGATTTCGGACGTCGGCATGCCGGGCATGAATGGCCGCGAGCTGGCGGACGTGGCACGCGAGCATCGCCCCGACCTCCCGATCCTGTTCATCACTGGCTATGCCGAGCACGCCACAACCCGTGCGGGATTCCTTGGCACCGGCATGTCGATGATAACCAAGCCCTTCTCCATGGAAGGCCTTGCTATGAAGGTCAGCGAACTGGTGGGAAAGTCAGCGCCGGTAGATTAGGGAGCTTATCCGTCCGGGCAACCAACGCCGAAACCGGTCGAGCGCACCTGCCGCGTGCGCGGCTTCGACCGCGTGGCTCGGATCGCCGCGCCGAGCCCGGTGGGCTTCGCGACGATGCGACCCCCGTTTACCTGGACGAGGGGTGACGCTCGAGGGGCGTATGCCGTGGCCGCTGTTAGGCTCGTTGCTGATTTGTCGGCTTCTGGGCCGGAAGCGGATTGGCGGCTTTCAACATTGCGGAGCGAGATGGCCGCCGCCAAGGGTTCGCAATCGAGGCCAGAAATCGATTCTCACGCTGCCTGCGAGGTGGCCGACAACCCCTTCCGTTATGGCGTATATAATACGACCGGTTTCGATGCATCCCTGTTTGATGGCTCTCCGTTGGCGGTAGGTGGAAAGCTCATATAGATATCTGACCCGGACTTCAGCGCTTGGTGCAGGGGAAGGCTTCAAACAATGCGTTCAAGACCTGGGCGGCAGCGTCCTTGTGTCGCTCCGCCGGGTGGCTGCTGAGATAGGCAATCACAATATCGGTTATCTGCTCACTTGGGACACCCAAGGGCACGCAGTATGGCAGTGGGACTTTAACATGTGCGGCATAACTTGTGGCCCCGTCAGCGACACCGGAAATGTAGCCGGCACACCAGGGCCTGTCCGTTTGGCAAATATCGGAGAGTTCCTTGGCGGTTACAAAAGCCGGAATTTCGTCCTGGGCGTACGCAGGTGTCGCGATGAACACCGTTAAGACCGCCAACGATTTCAGCATCGTCATGTCGCCGCATCCTCTAATTCTAGATATGTTAAATCGGAAGGAACGCTTTCGCCTCGTTCGGAGAAGCCAGCCGCGAGATGCCAGGTCGAGGCTAATCGGAATCATAATCGGCCAAACCCTGGGGACAGACTTTGCCGGCTTCTAGTATAGCCGTGCGGTTCCCGCGCCGCGCCTGAAGATCGCTTTCGATCCGACGAAGAAGCGTGGCATCGCTATTTAGATTGCGTGCATCTTTCAGCGCTCCGATCGCGCGGTTGGTGTAGCTGAGCGCGCTCCCGAGGAAGGTGCAAGCGTAGCTCGTGCGCTTGTTGCGGAAATAGAATAGCGCTTCCTCGCTCTGCTTTTTTGCCTGTTCCGCAAAGAAGCTGGCTCGGTCAATTTCCGCCTTCGCGCTCTGAGCGAGCGCGGGGTCGCCCCAAAACAGCAGCAAGGCCGTCATAACCGCAACATGCTTCATCATCGGCTTTCTCCCGCCGACTCCATGAATGATCGACTCCGCTCAGTACCCCCCCTTTTGGGGGGGTGCCCTAAAATTAAGCGCCCCAGTCTACCGACAGTGGTCCGCACGACAGCGCTGGCGCGAGTGCGCCTTCTTTAGGTCTTGAGGCGGACCCGCGGGTCTGCGACCAAGGCAGGCGTTTTCACCAGCCACGACGGCCCGCTTAGTGCGTGGCCTTCGATCCAATTTGTCGTCCTCTCCTGCCGTCGCGGCAACCATACCCAATCGGGGGTGTGCCTCTGGCGAAAGCCGCTTAATGAGGCACCATCGGCGTTGGTGTGGCCGCGATGTGCGCGCCTTGGCTGGCCGAAATTTTTTTGGGGGGGTAACAACGTGATGCGCTTCGCTCTGCAGATCCTCGCTGCGCTTACCCTGTTGCCACCTATCGCCGTCGCGCAAGTTGCGACGCCCGCTGCGCTTGGCCCCGATAGCATCGAGCGGCTGGTCGACGCGATGGTTGCGGACAAGCTGGCGAAATCGAGAGCGTCAAATGCTCCCTCGGCAAGCGGGTTGGCACAGATCGAACTGGCGCAGATGGTGCGGCCCACCGATTTAAACGTGCTTCGGCAGGTGGCTTGGCAGGCGCAGGGGAACCGCTATTCGCTACGCCAGTATCAGACGATCCTTGAATTTCTGCCGAACGATCCGATCGCCGCCTTCGCCGTCGCCGAACTCATGGCAGGGGAAGGCTATCACAGGATCGCGCTGCCCTATTATGCACGCGTCGCGGCTGCCTACCCGGATAACACGCACTACGCCTATCGCGCCGGTATCAACGCCTTTTTCGCGGGAGATTATGCTGCCTGCGTCACCCATCTTGACGCGGCGCTGCGGAATACCCGGACGCCGAACGCCGGGGACCAGTATCTCAAGCGCGCGGAATGCCATGCACTCCAAGGTAACAAGGCAGATGCGAAGCGCGACTTTGCCAGCGCCTACGCTGAGTTCGACGGAAACGGGAATGCGTGGTCGACGCTGATGTTCAAGGACGGTGGCTATGAAGGCTGTCGCGGTTCCGCGGATTCGAGAACCGCCAACTCAATCAAGCAACGTCAGAAATCCCAACGGTACAAGGCCTATCTGGAGGCGACTATCGCGCTGCAGTGCGACCCTAATCATATCGGCGCGCTCGAAGCGATCCTGGCGCTCGAAGTAAATGATTCGAATTTAAAGGGTCATGCGAAGGCCCATGCGATCCGGCTGGCGGACGTTCGCGACGGGGGCAAGACTTCTGCTGCATTCGCAGCACCGCTGGCTCCCATGACGATAGCGGAGATGCTTCGCGAAGGTGAATCCATCGATCTCGGTCCTAAAGGCGACCTCACCCGAAAACGTCGCGCGGTCTATCTTGCGACGCGCATTCTGATGGTCGAACCCGGCAATCTGGACGCGAGAATGCTGCGCGCCAGCGCGTTGGCAAACCTGAACATTCCAGCGCTGGGCCCGATGTCCTGGGACGACGCTACGCGGGTGATGCGGGCGCGGCCGGATCGCGCGGCGCCGCATGACATTCGCGCGGCCTGGCTTGAGCGCAGCGGCGACAATGCTGGAGTGCTGGTGGAAATGGGCCTGGCGATCGGAATAAAGCCGAATGTTGCTCGATACTATCTTGTTCGCGGCGGAGCCTTGGCGGAACTGGGTCGCTATGGCCCGGCGCTGGCGGACATGACCTCGGCAATCCGGCTGGAGCCCAGGAATTTTTTCGCGCTCATGCGCCGGGGCGACACGTATTTGCTGACGAAGAACTTCGCGGCAGCCCAGGCCGATTTCGAAGCGGCCGCATTGATCGAGCCAAAAAATATCCTTCCGCGCGTGGGCATGATCCGGATGGCCGATCTGATGGGCCAGACTGCAAAGGCGGACGAAATGCATCTCGCATTGCTGAGGACCAGCGAGTTTGCAGATCATAATCCTTATCTGGTGTCGCGCGGAAAGCCGTTCGTCGCGCAGGTCACGCGCGAGCGCAGCGACACCGCACAGGCCGCGCGTAAGCGATCTGCCGATGCAGAGTTCGATGCAATCCGCGGACAATGGAATCTTCTGGTCAAATGCCACGCCGATAACCTCGAGTTGCTGGCGAGAGCTTCAGACGCCATGGGCGCCGGTGGGAGCAAGACAGCGTGGGCACCCTCGATTTCTAGCGCGAACACGCCGTGCTATGAACGCGCCAGCGCGCTGTCAGCGCGTGCCGGCACATTTCGCTACTCCGCCGCCTACGGGTTGTTGTCGACGGCTCGGCAGGCAGCTCTGGACGAGCTAATTCCCGCGATCGAGCAGGCGCTCGCTGACCTGCTTAGAGCCCGGCGACTCTTCGGCCTCTACGTAAAGTGAGCGGGGACGACCCGAGGCATATTTCCACCTCACAATCAGAACCGCTTTCCGACGCGGTAACGGCCCTGATTCAAGCCTCAAGGCGCTCCACCGGCTGCTAAGTTGCTGGACCGCTTTCCACCCAATATCGGTCGTTCCGGCCGGCAATCCTCGCGCGATCGGGCGAATGACCGGATTTGGGTGGTTAACTGCCATTCTGCGCACGGCTCAAATCGCGCGCCAGATAGCGCTTCGACAGCCGCTTTCCTTCTCGTGCTAGATAGTAGTTCGGGGCCGCGTCCCGAAAGTGCCAGATGATATCCCTGACTACGCTCCGCTTGCCTTGCACTTCCACGGCGTCGCCGACATCGAAGGTGACGCCGCTGACGCGATGCAAACACTTCTCTTGCACGCGAAACCTTGCGTCGCCGAACCGGATCTCGGTCCACTCATCGCTGCGCGCAGATACCCGGACAACGCGCTGATGGAGACCCATTGCGACCAGGTGCTCAGCATCTCCTGGCGCGGCCAAGGTTGGGTCATTTTCAGCTGTCCAGAGAAGTACAGCCGTCTGCTGAGGTGCGTTTGGCATCCGGTCCAGATTAGGTGTCGCGAGCGTCGGCGCAAGGTCCGCAATTGGGTCGTTAGCTGCCGTTCGACATCGGCATGAATGAACGACCGCTTTCGGGTGTCGCGGCAAACGAACTGAACGGCGAAAATTCGTGCGCTAAGCGGACGATAGGAATTGGGAATGAGGATGGGCCCGGCCTCGCGACCGGGCCCGCCCGGCTCAGTAGTCGATCGACGGCACCGGCGCCGTCTTCTCGTCCTTGGGGGCCTCGGCAACGAGCGCCTCAGTCGTGATCAGCAGCGACGCGACCGAAGCCGCATCCTGGAGCGCGGTGCGCACAACCTTGGCTGGGTCGATCACGCCCGCCTGGACCATATCCTGGTACTCGCCGGTCGCGGCGTTGAAGCCCCAGTTATAGTCCTCGCTCTCGAGCAGCTTGCCGACAATCCATGCGCCGTCCTCACCGGCATTCTCGGCGATCTGGCGGGCCGGGGCGCGCAGTGCCCGGCGGACGATGTCGATGCCCGACTGCTGGTCGTCGTTCGCGGCCTTGAGCCCTTCGAGTGCCTTGAGCGCGCGCAGCAGCGGGACGCCGCCGCCCGGCAGGATGCCTTCCTCGACCGCGGCGCGGGTGGCGTGGAGCGCGTCGTCGACGCGGTCCTTCTTTTCCTTGACCTCGACCTCGGTCGCGCCGCCGACCCGGATCACCGCGACGCCGCCGGCGAGCTTGGCGAGCCGCTCCTGCAGCTTCTCGCGGTCATAGTCGCTGGTGGTGGTTTCGATCTGCTGACGGATCTGCGCGACGCGGCCGTCGATGTCGGGCTTGGTCCCGACACCGTCGATGATCGTCGTGTTGTCCTTGTCGATCGTGACCTTCTTCGCGCGGCCGAGCATTTCGATGGTGACGTTCTCGAGCTTGGTGCCGAGATCTTCGCTGACCACGTTGCCGCCCGTCAGGATGGCGATGTCCTCGAGCATTGCCTTGCGGCGGTCGCCGAAGCCGGGTGCCTTGACCGCCGCGATTTTGAGGCCGCCGCGCAGCTTGTTGACGACGAGCGTTGCAAGCGCCTCGCCTTCGACATCCTCGGCGATGATCAGCAGCGGCCGGCCCGACTGGACGACCTTCTCGAGGAGCGGCACCAGGGCCTGCAGGTTCGAGAGCTTCTTCTCGTGGATCAGGATGTAGGGGTCATCGAGCTCCACCCGCAGCTTCTCGGGATTGGTGATGAAGTAGGGCGAGAGGTAACCGCGGTCGAACTGCATGCCGTCGACGGTTTCGAGCTCGGTCTCGAGGCTTTTGGCTTCCTCGACGGTGATCACGCCTTCGTTGCCGACCTTCTCCATTGCCTCCGCGAGGATGCGACCGACTTCCCCGTCGCCATTCGCCGAGATCGTCGCGACCTGGGCGATCTCGCTATTGGCGTCGACCTTCTTCGCATGCGCCTCGAGATCCTTGACGACCGTCGTCACGGCAAGGTCGATGCCGCGCTTGACGTCCATCGGGTTCATACCCGCGGCGACCGCCTTCGAACCCTCGCGCACGATCGCCTGGGCGAGCACCGTGGCGGTGGTGGTTCCGTCACCGGCCTTGTCGTTCTGCTTGTTTGCGACTTCGCGCAGCATCTGTGCGCCCATATTCTCGAACCTGTCGGCGAGTTCGATCTCCTTGGCGACCGTCACGCCATCCTTGGTGATGCGCGGCGCGCCGAAGCTCTTCTCGATCACGACATTGCGGCCCTTTGGACCCAGCGTCACTTTTACCGCGTTCGCAAGCGTATCCACGCCGCGCAGCATGCGATCACGCGCGTCCGACGCAAATTTCACTTCCTTGGCAGCCATCTTGGCTTACTCCTTTCGTGTCCTTCCTGATTTTGAGAGATTGACGGACGATCACGCCGCCTGCTTGAGTTCGGCCCGGGCTTCGATCACGCCGAGGATGTCGCTTTCCTTCATGATGAGCAGGTCCTCGCCGTCGATCTTGACCTCAGTGCCCGACCATTTGCCGAACAGGACGCGATCACCGGCCGCGACCGATAGCGCGACGAGATTGCCCTTGTCGTCGCGCACACCCGGGCCGGCGGCGACAACTTCGCCTTCCTGGGGCTTCTCCTTTGCGGTGTCGGGGATGATGATGCCGCCCGAAGTCTTTTCCTCGGCTTCGATGCGGCGGACGACCACACGGTCGTGCAAGGGGCGGAAATGCATGCATAACCTCCAGATGCAAAACGTTGATGTGATGTTGCAGACGCCCAAATGGACGCCGGCGGCGGCGAATTAGGAAGCACGATTTTCCCGGTCAAGAGGCGCAACTCAATTTTTTGGCACTCGTTGGCACAGAGTGCCAAAGACGGCATTTGGAAGTGGCATTGAGGACACGCAGGACCCCTTGACGGCGGTCCATCGACGACCAAAATTTGGCGTTGGGTCCACGAGCCCGTGGAAAGGAGCGACAGCAAGGAAAGGAGGCAGACCCATGTCGCAGCCAGTATCCCGTTTTCTTCACCCGTTTGACGTCGCGCGCCATCCCAGCCTCGAGCCCGAGGTAAAGCGCGCCATCCTGGCCCGCTGGGCATCCGACAGATCTGCGGTCCCGGACAAGCCCGCTTTGCGCAGGCCACCGGGCGTTCGCCGTCCCGTTCCGCTCGATGACGTGCTGACGGCATTGCGCTCGCTCGACCTTCAAAAGGGACGGGACGGGGCGGTGACGCAATGAGCGATCGCGCCTTCATCGCCCAGCTGGAAGGGTACGGGCTGACGATGGCGGAGATTCACTACTACCGCCCCGATGCGCCTTCCTGGCTCCAGCTCTATGTCTGGCAGGATTATGATCTGGCCCCGGATTTTCCGGTGCTGTTCGGCTTCCTCGACCATTGGCGGCGCGAAATCGAGGCGGCGCTGCATTCGGTCCGGATCGCGCACGAGCAGCTGATCCGGCCGGCGGAGTGGCGCGCCATCGATGGCGTCATCTCGATCCAGTGAGCCGTACCCCGATCCAGCGCTGGCGCGAGCGTGGCGGCCGCGCCGCCCGCTTCCTCCTGCCCTTCGACGACATCATGGAATTCGCGCTCGCGCTGTTGTCGGTATCGCCTTCCGAGCTGGGCGATCTCGGCTGGACATTCGCCGATCGCAAGCGGTTGCTCGACCATCTTCTCGCATCCGGCCGTGCGGCCCAGGGTGCGCAGCCCGAGGCTCTGCCCCGGATGCCGATCGAGTTGACGATTCCGCAGCGCGACATAGACCGGCTGCAGCGTTTCGCGCGGCGCGAGCTCCCCAAGGCGGCCAGCAACGCCGCGATGCTGGATCGCGTGCTTGCGGCACTGGACCTGGCATCGCATCGCACGCGCACCGGCTGAGGCCAAGCTATCCGCGCAGGAACGGCGCCTCGCCAAGACCGTCGAACACGAACTGCACTGCCAGACCCGCCAGCAGAATCCCGGAGACCCGGCTAACGACGTCGGCGCCGGTGCGGCCGAGGACGGCGATCAGCCACTCGGCTGCCCGCATCGCCACATAGGTCAGGAGTAAGCACACCAGCACCATCGCGATGACGCCGGCCGCCTCGATCCATCCGGCTGTCCGGCCCATGACCAGCACTGCGGCGGAGAGGCCTCCCGGCCCTGCAATCAGCGGAAAGGCGAGCGGGAAAACGGCGATGTCGCCCGGCCGCTCGGCATCGCGCTTCTCACTTTCGTTGAGTGAGGAGAGACCGGGACTGGAGAAAGTGAGCGTCAGCGCCTGGAGAAACAGCAGCAAGCCTCCGGCAACCCGGAATGCCGGCAGCGAAATGTGGAGCAGTGACAACACGGCCGATCCGGCGACCGCGAAAAGTAGAAGTACGACCCCGGCGATCGTCACGGAACGCAGCGCCAAGGCGCGACGCTGGCTTCGGTGAACGCCGGCAGTCAGACTGGCAAAGACGACCGCCGTCTCCACGGGTCCGATGGTGACGAACAGGGTGACGAAGCTGGAGAGAATGCTGGGCGCGACGTGCATGATGATGAGATGTCGGATTCAGTATCTAGGGCAAGGCCCCATCGCCTTTGCGGATGCCGGTGCGGTATACGAGGTAGGAGCGGGCGGCAGCAGACCCGCTGAACAGCGATCCGGCGGTCCTTTGCGACCACCGGGGGTGCGCAGAAGGTCCCCGCTCCTGGCGGAGGGTCGAATGACCCGCCGGCGCCATGCGGCGCCGGCGGGCCGGTCGGGATCAGGCCGCCTCGCGGCCCTCTTCCTTCGGCGCCTCGATTCGCGGCTGATCAGTACCGCCGATCGCGATCTTGCGCGGCTTCATCGCTTCGGGAACGACGCGCTGTAGCGCGATGCTGAGCAGGCCATTCTCGAAGTCGGCCGAACGGACCTCTACGAAGTCGGCAAGCTGGAACCGCCGCTCGAACGGACGCGCGGCGATGCCGCGGTGGAGATACTGCCCCTCCTCCTTGTCCTCGACGCGGTTGCCGGTGACGGTCAGCTGGTTCTGCTGCGCGACGATCTCGATCTCGTCGGGGCGGAAACCCGCGACCGCGAGCGTGATCCGGTAGCTGTCCTCGCCGTCCCGGGCAATGTCGAACGGCGGATAGCCGTCGCTGCCATCGCCACGAAGACCCGTCTCAAGCAAGTCGAAGAGACGGTCGAAGCCGACCGTCGAGCGCCGATAAGGCGCGAAGTCGAAATTGGTTCTCATTTCCAAATCCTCTTTCTGAGCAATTTGGGCATGAGCCGCGCCGGTAGAAGAGCCGACGCCCTCCATGTCCCACCGGACCCGGTTTGGCGTCCGGATAGGAAAACTTAGGAAGCCCGATTTGACCGTCAAGGCCTCCGGAATTGGGCTGCAAGTTTTTACGCGGAGGAGTTCCGGCATGCATGGCGTCGCCCTTGCTAAGGGCCACCCGCTTTCGCCTGAAGAACCCGTCCGGTTTCGGCATTGGAAGCGGTCCGCTCGGCTTTCCAACCCGTGAGCAGGGAGGTTTGCGTTGACCTCTTGTCGTTGGCCAATGTAGGGACGCTGATACTGCACCCGTAGCTCAGCTGGATAGAGTGTCGCCCTCCGAAGGCGAAGGTCACAGGTTCGAATCCTGTCGGGTGCGCCATCACACTTTTCGCCACCCTGCCTAGAGCGCTCTAATAAGTGCCAAGGAAATCTTGATAATTCCGCCGCTGGAATGGCGCCAATCTGACTTCCAGCGCCCCTCGACAAATAAGCGAGGCAACGCCGAAGGTTATCTTGAGGAATGCTCGTCCGCGCCGGCATGACCCATCGCCGGACAGTTCGCGTTCGCGATGTTCGCAGCCGGTATTATCGGGACCGGCCTTCTCGCCGTTCCCGTGCTTGCCGGCTCGGCTGCCTATGCCGTCACCGAGATGACCGGCATCGCCGGCAGCCTCGACGCAAAGCCCCTCTCCGCCAGGCTGTTCTATGGTACGATCGCGGCGACCACGCTGGCGGGGGCCTCCCTCAACGGGATCGGTATCGATCCGGCACGGGCGCTCTATTGGGCGGCAGTAGTCAATGGCATCCTCGCCGGGCCACTGATGGTTGTGATGATGCTCATCGTGCGCAATCCGCGTGCGATGGGCCGACTTACCTTCTCGCGCGCCCGGTCGCTCTTCGGCTGGGCGGCCACAGCGGTGATGCTGGCGGCATCGGCGCTCTTCTTGGGGTTCATGGCTGCGGGTCTCGCCTGAGGCATTCGCGATGCGTCGGGCAGCGTCCGTACGGCGGCATCCTATCGGCGAATGACAGCCCGTTCGACGATCACTTGCATGCGCGAAAGCGCTCGCTGGTGGATCTCGTCGTTCGTCATCAGGCGCTGGCAGGGTTGACGAGTAGGCCTAACTAGTAGGAACATAACAGGAACAAGTGAGTCGTGATTCCCTTATGCCTGCCGAAACCATCCTTGCCGACACCGAACGCGCACGCCTGCTCGCCGAGCTCAAGGCGCGCATCGCCGTGCCGGTGGCGAGCGGCACCCCGCTGCTGCCATTCGGGATCGAGGCGCTCGATGCGAGGCTGGGCGGGGGCGGGCTCGACGGGGGCGGTCTCCATGAAGTGGCCGCCGCCTCGCCGACGCTCGGGGACGATGCCGCCGCGACCCTGTTCGTCGCCGGCGCCGCCGCGCGCTTTGCCGCCGAGCAGCATGCCATGGTGGCCTGGTCGCTCACGCGCTTCGATCTTTATGCGCCGGGACTCGAGCAGGCGGGGCTCCCGCCGGACAAATTGCTCTACTGCGAGGGCCGCGACGATGTGATGGCGCTCGCGCTCGCCGAGGACTGCCTGCGCTTGCGGACCTTCGCGGCGGTGGTGATCGAGGTGAAGGCCGCCGACCAGACCGCGACCCGGCGGCTCCAGCTGGCTGCTGCCGATGGGCCGACGCCGATGCTGCTGCTGCGCCGCTGGGCGCGCGCCACACGCGATCCGCTCGAAGTGCCTTCTGCCGCCTGCACACGGTGGCGGGTGGGCTGCGCACCGTCGGTGCCGCTGCCGCATGCCGGCGTCGGCCGCTCCTGCTGGTCGCTCGATCTTGTCCGCCAGCGCGGCGGCAATCCATTCTCTCTCATTGTCGAGGCCTGCGATGGCAAGGGTCGCCTCGCTCTACCTGCCCCAGCTCGCCTGCGAGCGGCTGCGGCGGCTGGAGCGGACCGCCGCGCCGCCTGAGCGGCCCTGGTCCCCCGCGCCGATCCTGCCGCCGGCCATCGACGACGATCCGGGCGCCTGCTCGGTCCCGCGCGGCGGGGCCTGGCGCCCCGGCGCGCGCTGGGCACAGGACGGCCGCGAAGGAGAAAGGGCGCGGATCGCGGCATTGCCGGCGCATCAGCAGCCGCCGATGCGGCTGCTCGGGCGGCGTTCCGAGCCCGTGACGCACCCGTTCCGGGCAATGCCTTCGGATGAAGGTGCGCCGGGCTCTACCCCTCCGCCGGCGCCGATCGCGCCGAACGCACCGAACACACCGATGGCGCCGCCTTGGGAACGGCCGATGGTGCTGATCGAGCGTGTCGGACAACGCGAGGTGGTGATTGCCGCCTGCCCGGTGGCGCTCGCGCTCGACCTGGTGCCCGGCATGGCGGCCGCGCATGCCCGCGCGCTGGTCGGCGATCTGGATGTCCGCGATGCAGACCGGCACGGCGACCAGGCATGGCTCGACCGGCTGGCGCTGCACGCCGTCGCGCACTGGACGCCGGTCGCGGCGCCCTCGGGCGACGACGGCATCTGGCTGGACCTGACCGGCACCAGCCATCTCCATGGCGGCGAGAAGCGCTTCTGCGTGCGCGTGCTCCGATTCCTCGCGCGACTGGGGTTTACCGGGCGCGTGGGGGTCGCGGGCACGCCCGGCGCGGCGCATGCGCTGGCGCGGTTCGGCGGCGAGCGCGTGACGATCCTGCCGCCGGGCAGCGAGGCGTCGGCGCTTGCCGGAATGCCTGTGGCCGCGTTGCGGCTCGAGTCGGCGGCGCTCGGCGCCGCCGCGCGGTTCGGGCTCGAGCGTGTCGGCGACCTCTTGCCCGTGCCGCGCGGGCCGCTGGCCAGGCGGCTCGGGCTGTCGACGGTGACGCGCCTCGACCAGGCGCTCGGCCGCGCCGCCGAGCCGATCGTGCCGGTCGTGCCGTTCGAGGCGCCCGAAGTATCGCGGCGGCTTCTCGAGCCGATCGCGACGCCCGAGGCGATCGCGCAGGTCATCTCCGATCTGGTCGCCGACCTGGTCGCCTTGCTCCAGCAGCGCGGGCTCGGGGTGCGCGCGGCGCGCATCATCGCCGAACGCGTCGACGGTGCCGACCAGCATCTGTCGATCGGCGCTTCGCGGGCTACGCGCGACCCCGCGCACCTCAAGCGCATGTTCGGCCTCAGGATCGACCGGCTCGAGCCCGGGCTCGGTATCGAAGCCATGCATCTGATCGTGCCCCACAGCGAGCCGCTCGGCGCGCGCATCGCCGGCGCGCTGATCGCGGATGGCAACGCGCCGCCGGATCTCGCGCCCGCGATCGACCAGCTCGCCGGACGCGCCGGGGAAAACGCGGTGTTTCGCATCGGGCTCGAGCCGAGCGACGTTCCCGAGCGGGCCGTGCGGCGGCTTGGCGCCCTGGCTGCTCCGGAGGGCTGGCCGGCCTGGACGCGACCGGTGCGGATCCTGCCCCGTCCCGAGCTGCTCAGCCATGTCGTGGCGCTTCTGCCCGACCATGCGCCGCGTCGCTTCACCTGGCGGGGCAAGCCCTACCGGGTGATCGCCGGCGACGGCCCCGAGCGCATCCATGGCGAATGGTGGCGCACCGACAAGGAGCTCTGGGCAGTCAGGGATTATTTCCGGGTGGAGGTCGAGGGCGGCCAGCGCCTCTGGCTGTTCCGCCGCGGCGACGGCGTCGTCCCCGAGACCGGGGATCTCAGCTGGTATCTGCACGGCTTCTTCGGCTGATGGGGGCTCCTTCGACCACCTATGTCGAGCTCCAGGTGACGAGCAATTTCTCGTTCCTGCGCGGGGCCAGCGCCCCCGAGGAGCTGTTCGCCGCCGCGGCGACCCAGGGCCATTCGGCGCTGGGGCTGGCCGACTGGTGCAGCGTCGCGGGCGTGGTGCGCGGCTGGGCCGGCCAGAAGGCGACGGGCGTGCGCATGATCCCCGGCGCCCGGGTCGATCTCGCCGATGGCCGGGCCTTGCTGCTCTATCCCGCCGACCGCCCGGCCTGGTCACGCCTCACCCGGCTGCTCTCGCTCGGCAAGGCGCGCGGCGGCAAGGGGCGCTGCATTCTCAATTGGGCCGATATCGGTCATCATTCAGAAGGCATCGTCGCGATCCTCGTCCCCGACATGCCCGACGCCGTGACTGCGGCGCATCTGGCCGAGCTTGCAGGCGTCTTCGGGTCCCGCGCCTATCTTGCGCTTTCGTTCCGGCGCAGGCCCGACGACCTCGAACGCCTTCATGCGCTGGCTGCCCGGGCGCGCTCGGCGGGCATCCGCGCAGTCGCGACCGGCGACATCCTCTATCATTCGCCCGAGGCGCGGCCGCTGCAGGATGTGGTGACCGCGATCCGCGAAAAGACCACGGTCGATGCGCTCGGCTACCGGCGCGAGCGCTTCATGGACCGGCATTTGAAGCCGCCTGAGGAAATGGAGCGCCGCTTCGCTGCCTTTCCCGACGCGATCGCCGCAAGCGCGGACATCGCGCGGGCGTGCACCTTCGATCTCGGCGAGATCCGCTACCAATATCCCTATGAGCAGGTGATGGCGGGCATGACCGCGCAGGAGGCGCTCGCCTGCCTGACCGCGCTGGCTGCCGCCGCCAGGTTCCCGGACGGGTTGCCCAAGGCCTATGCCGACCAGATCGCGCATGAGCTGCGGCTGATCGGCGAGCTCGGCTATGCCCCCTATTTCCTGACCGTCCGCTCGATCGTCGAGGAGAGCCGCCGACGCGGTATCCTCTGCCAGGGGCGCGGCTCGGCCGCCAACAGCTGCGTCTGCTATCTGCTCGGCATCACTTCGATCGACCCGATCCAGCATGAATTGCTGTTCGAGCGGTTCGTGAGCGGAGAGCGCAAGGAGCCTCCCGACATCGATGTCGATTTCGAGCATGAGCGCCGCGAGGAAATCATCCAGTGGATCTACGAGACCTATGGCCGCAGCCATGCCGCGCTGACCGCGGTGGTGACGCGCTACCGCACCCGTGGCGCGGTCGCCGAGGTCGGCAAGGCGCTGGGGCTGCCGCGCGACCTGACCAAGATGCTGACCGGCCTGGTCTGGGGATGGTCGATGGACGGCATCTCGGATGAGCAGATCGCCAGCCTCAACCTCAATTCGAACGATCACCGCCTCAAGCTGACCCTACGGCTCGCGCGCCAGCTGATCGGCACGCCGCGGCACCTGTCGCAGCACCCGGGCGGCTTCGTGCTGTCCCAGGACCGATTGGACGATCTCGTGCCGATCGAGCCGGCGCGAATGGAGGACCGCCAGATCATCGAATGGGACAAGGACGATATCGACGCGCTCCGCTTCATGAAGGTCGACGTGCTGGGGCTCGGCATGCTCGGCTGCATGAACCGCGCCTTCAATCTGCTCGAAGCCCATAAGGGCCTGAAGGTCGAGATGGCCGATCTCCAGGACGATGACCCCGAGGTCTACAGGATGATCCAGAAGGCCGACACGCTGGGCGTCTTCCAGATCGAGAGCCGCGCGCAGATGTCGATGCTGCCGCGGATGAAGCCGACCCGCTTCTACGATCTGGTCATCGAAGTCGCGATCGTCCGGCCGGGCCCCATCCAGGGCGACATGGTCCATCCCTATCTTCGGCGGCGCGAGGGCAAGGAGAAGCCCGAATATCCGAGACCCGAGCTGCGCGCGGTGCTCGAGAAGACGCTCGGCGTGCCGCTCTTCCAGGAGCAGGCGATGAAGGTCGCGATCGTCGGCGCGGGCTTCACGCCCGCCGAGGCCGACCAGCTCCGCCGCGCGATGGCGACCTTCAAGCTCACCGGCGGCGTCAGCCATTTCTACGACAAGCTGGTCGGCGGTATGGTTGCGCGCGGCTATCCGCAGGAATTCGCCGAGCGCACCTTCAAGCAGATCGAGGGGTTTGGCAGTTATGGCTTTCCCGAGAGCCATGCCGCCAGCTTCGCCAAGATCGCTTATGCTTCCTGCTGGGTGAAGCACCACCATCCCGATGTCTTTTGCGCGGCGCTGCTCAATGCCCAGCCGATGGGCTTCTACGCGCCCGCGCAGATCGTGCGCGATGCCCAGGCGCACGGCGTCGAAATCCGGCCGGTGTCGATCAACCACAGCCATTGGGACTGCACGCTCGAGCCGTCCGAGAAGTCCGGAGGCCGGTATCTGGCAGTCCGCCTGGGGTTCCGGCAGGTGCGCTCCCTCGCCAATGTCCATGGCGCGGCGATCGCCGCGGTCCGGGGCGACGCACCCTATGAAAGCATCGAGGAAGTCTGGCGACGCGCCGGCGTCCCCCGCGTCGCGATCGAGCGCCTCGTCGAGGCCGACGCCTTCCACTGCATCGCCGAGGATCGCCGCCAGGGACTATGGAAGGTCAAGGGGCTGGGCGAGGCGCCCTTGCCCTTGTTCGCGGCGGCAGATGCCCGTGAGGGCGGCTTTTCGCCCGAGGGCCAGGAGCCGCGCGTTACCTTGCAGCCCTTGAGCGACGGCCGCGAGGTGGTCGAGGATTATCGCACGCTGCAGCTGTCGCTGCGCGCGCATCCGCTCACCTTCCTGCGCGAGCAGCTCGCCGCCGAGCGCGTCGTCCGCTGCGGCGATCTCGCCTCGATCCGGGACGGACGCCACGTCGAGGTCGCGGGCGTGATCCTCGTGCGCCAGCGCCCGGGCTCGGCGCGGGGCGTTCTCTTCATAACGATCGAGGACGAGACCGGCGTCGCCAACGGCATCCTCTGGCCCGACCGCTTCGAGAAGCAGCGCCGCGTCGTGATGTCGGCGTCGATGGTGTCCTTGCGCGGGCGGCTCCAGAAGGAGGGCCAGGTCATCCATGTCATCGTCGACCGCGTCGTGCCGCGCGACGACATGCTGCGCTCGATCGGGCGGATGGAACTGCCGGTGACGTTCGGGCGCGGCGACGGGGCGACCCATGCCGGGGCGCCGGATCGCGGAGAGGCGGGATGGCGCCCGGGCCCGCGGGACCTCTATTCGCCGCCCTTCCCGAACGGCACCGACCCCGAGGATTTGATCAAGGTCCGCAGCCACGACTTTCACTAGGATCGGCAGGGCCGAGTCGCCTTTCCGTCAGGCCAGTCCGCGAACCAGGGGTCGTGATAACTAGTCATATCTGATTGATTATCGCAGGATGTGCGTTATATATGCTGCATTATGACTTCGCCAAAGACCCGACCGATATTGCGCCAGCTTGGCCATGACCTGCGCTCGGCGCGGCTCAGGCGGCGCCTGGCCGTGGCCGATCTCGCGCTGCGGTCGGGCTCATCGCCCAGCACCATAACCCGGCTCGAAAAGGGAGAGCCGGGCATCGGCATCGGTACGCTCGCCGACGTCCTGATCGTGCTCGGCCTCGCTGACCGCCTCGCCGAGCTGATCGATGTCCGCAGCGACGAGCTTGGCCTGGCCTTGACGGATCAAAGCCTGCCGCAACGGGGGCGGAACTCCCCGGCGGCGCGCCGAAAGCGCGGCGGGGAGGATGCCGCCAGAGACGATGCGTCCGACGACGATGGCGTCGCCTTCTGATGGCTGACTTTCGGGCACAGGTCGCGCTCGGCGAAGCGCTGGTCCCGGTCGGGCAATTGCGGTTCACGCATTCCGGGCCGCGGCAGTTCTCGAGCTTCGCCTATGACCAGGCCTGGGTCGACAATCCGCGCCGCTTCGATCTCTCCCCCGACATGCCGCTCGACGGCGGCCCGTATCATGCCTCGGCCCAGCAGGGCGAGCAGCGCGATGCGTTGGGCGGCGCCTTTGCCGACGCGGCCCCGGACAGCTGGGGGCGAAGGCTGCTGGAGCGCAACTACGGGAACGGCCTCAGCGAGTTCGAGTATCTGACGCTGTCCGACGACGCCTGCCGCCAGGGGGCGCTGCGTTTCCTCGATGCCGATGGCGCCGTCATCACCGGCGGCGCCGCCGATGCCGTGCCGCGTCTTATCGATCTCGAAGCGCTGACGGCGATCGCTCGCGCCTACGAGCAGGGCGCGGAGCTTTCAGCCGAGGATCTGGCGGCGCTCGCGGGCGCCGGCGGATCGGGCGGTGCGCGCCCCAAGGCCAATGTGCGCGACGGCGATCATCTGTGGCTCGCCAAATTCACCTCCGTCCTCGATCAGCAGCCCGTCGAGCGCGCCGAAGTCGCGGTGCTGCGCCTCGCCGCCAAATGCGGCATCACCGTGCCGGAAGTCCGTCTCGAGCTCGGCGATACGCCTTATCCCGTCGCGCTGCTGCGGCGCTTCGATAGGCAGGGCCCGGGACGCATTCCCTATATTTCCGCCCGCACCGCGCTTGCCAAGCGGGGCACCGCGCTCGGCTCCTATACCGAGATCGTCGATTTCATGCGCGGCCATTCGGCCGACCCGTTGCGGGATTTCCTCGAACTCTACCGCCGCCTGATCTTCACCATCCTGGTT
Source organism: Sphingomonas sp. G-3-2-10 (assembly GCF_012927115.1). Taxonomy (NCBI): domain Bacteria; kingdom Pseudomonadati; phylum Pseudomonadota; class Alphaproteobacteria; order Sphingomonadales; family Sphingomonadaceae; genus Sphingomonas; species Sphingomonas sp. G-3-2-10. The sequence goes on from NZ_JABBFY010000002.1 coordinate 636,141, forward strand.
TCGAACAAGGACGATCACCTGAAGAATCACGGCTTCCTCTATGTCGGGCGCGGCCAGTGGCGGCTGTCGCCGATGTTCGACGTCAATCCGGCGCCCGATCGCAATCCGCATCTCGAGACCGCGATCTTCGAAGGCGGCGCGCACGACCGATCCATCGAACTCGCCCTCGAAGCGTGCGAGTTCTTCGAGATCAAGCCGCCCGCGGCGCGGACGCTGATCCGCGATCTGGCGACCACGGTCGAGCAGAACTGGCGCACGGCCTTTCGCGATGCCGGGATCGCCGGTCCCCAGGCGCGCAGCTTCGAGCCCGCCTTCGAGCATGACGAAGCGGAGCTGGCGCGAAGCTTATAGTCATATATGACGTATTGTGGCGCTTAATGCGTCATATATGAATGTCGGCTGTGACGCCTATCAGGCGCTCAAGCAGCGCAGCTATCCGAAAAATGTATACATATTTCGGACAGGCCACGGCTCCGCCCGGTCAGTTGCGTGACACAGCGCCGCGGCTCAGCGCTCGCGAGCCTCGATTTCCATCAACCGTATCCGGCCCACCACCGACACGAAGAAGGCGGTCGACCAGCCCAGCAGGATGATGCCGTTGGCGCCTTCGATCGCGCCGAACACCCGCCACCCGCGCGGCAGCACGACGTCGCCATAGCCGATCGTCGTGTAGGTCGAGGTGGAGAAATACAGCGCTTCCTCGAAGCTGCCCAGCGCCCCCGACAGCGCATAGACCGCGGCATAGAGCCAGATCTCGGCGGCATGGAGCGCGAACAGCCCGCCCGCCGCGCCGGCGACACCCAGCCCGTCGCGCACCAGGCTGCTATGACTCGACATGCGTCGATGGTGATCGCGCACCAGCCGCATTAGCAGCGCCAGGCCGAGCAGATGGCTGACCACTGTGATCGTGGTGATCACCGTCGCCAGACCGAGTTGAGCAAATAACGGCATCGCCGCCTATCAAGCCTATCCTGAGGCCGGAACCGATACGCAAAGCTGCGTACTGCCGCGAGCTCGGCACTGATGGCCGGCGGCGGCCGGTTCAGCGTTTCAGATATTCCTCGACCGCATCGGCGCCGTTGCCGACGGCATCGACCGCCTGCTGCAGGCGCTCGCGGCTGACGCCGAACCTGTCGGTCCAATAGGCGACTTCATAATCCTCGCCCATGGCGATGCGCGAGGAATCCTGCGGGGCACGTAGCGTCTTGTTATCGCTCATTTCTCTCTCCTTCGTTCCACAGAATCGCCGACGGCCGACCAGGTTCCCATGGGCTGAGTTCCGGGAGGGGAAGGCCTTCCCCTGACGGCCAGCCGCGTCTGGCCGTACCCCTTCTGCGGGCGCTTCGCCCCGCAACGCCCCGAGAGAGGAAGAGCGCGGCCGGTTCGGCCGTGACGGGTTCAGGCAGGAGAGAGAGGCTCTCGGCGCCCGTCGCGGAGAATTTCCATGGCGACTGTCCTCAACCCCGCATCCGCGCCGCCTCGGCGCACCGCACCCTACAAGGTCGACATCTCGCGCGGCTCGCGCATCGGACGGGTCTCGTCCGAATGGTTCTCGCGGCCGGACGACGAGCGTTATCTTTCGCTCAGCGAGCTCCATGCCGCGACGCTGGCGCGGGCGCGGCGCGCCACCACGCGCACCGTCGAGACCCGCGAGGTCCGCGTCGAGGCGAGCCGCGACAATGTCGAGCGCCTGGCGCTGGTCGTGCCGGGTCGCGACGAGCCGGTCGCGCCGACCCACTGGTCGTTCGGCCAGCTGTGCAGCCTGGTCGGCGCGCCTTCCGCCTATCTGCGCGAGCTGCCGGCGCCGCTTGCCGGCATCAACCTCCAGCACGGGCTGCTCAGCCACCGCGCCGAGCTGATGAAGACGCTCGAGACCGAGGACGGCCGCACCGAGCTGCGCGCGGTCACCGGTCCCGACTATGGCCGGATCTGGGATCACGAACTGGTCGCCGCCGTCATGAAGATCGCCGGCAACGGCACCGGCGACACCCGCTGGAAGGTGCCCGGGCTGCTCGACTGGTCGACCATGACCCACAACCCGCATGTCGAGGTGACCAGGGATACGACCACGCTCTATGCCAGCGACCGTGACGTCTTCCTGTTCCTGGTCGACGATGCGCATCCGATCGAGGCGGGCAGGCTGCCGAACGGCGACCCGGACCTGTTCTTCCGCGGCTTCTACAACTGGTCGAAGGAGCTCTCGCAATGATTCCCATTCGCATGGCCCTGCTGCTCGGCAGCCTGCCGCTCTCCGCCTGCAGCGCATCGCACGCGCAGACCCCGCCGCTGGCTTTCGAAGCCGCACCTGCCGCAGTGCCGGAACCTGACCCGCCCAAGCCGGTCGAGATCGTGCGCATCCCCGAGCCCTTGCCGCTGCCCGGACAGTTGAAGCCGATTGCGGCACCGGTCGCACGCGAGCCTGCCGATCCGAAGACCCGGATCGGCAACGCCAACGCCGCGGCCCGCATGCAGCCGGCCCGCGACGGCTTCCTCAATGCGATCCAGCTCTATCCCTGGGCAGAGGGAGCGCTCTACCAGCTCTATGCCGCGCCGGGCCAGGTCACCGACATCGCGCTCCAGGAAGGCGAGCAACTCGCCGGACCGGGACCGGTCGCTGCCGGCGACACGGTCCGCTGGATCATCGGTGATACGGTCAGCGGGACCGGGGCCGGGCAGCGTGTCCATATTCTGGTCAAGCCAACACGGACCGGGCTGGTCACCAATCTGGTGATCAACACCGACCGCCGAACCTATCATCTCGAGCTGCGCTCGACGCCGGAGACCTACATGGCCTCGGTCTCCTGGACCTACCCCCAGGATGCGCTGATCGCGCTTGCGGCGCGCAACCGCGAGGCTGCCGCAGCGATCCCAGTCGTGCCCGACGTCGACATCGACGCCTTGCACTTCGGCTATCGTATCGAGGGTGACCGCCCTGCCTGGCGACCGCTTCGCGCGTTCGACGACGGGAAGCAGGTGTTCATCCAGCTGCCGCCGAGCATCGGCCGGAGCGACCTGCCGCCGCTGTTCATCGCTGGCGCCAAAGGCGAGGGCGAACTGGTCAATTATCGCGTGCGCGGTCGCTATCTCGTGGTCGACCGCCTGTTCGCCGGCGCCGAGCTGCGCCTGTTTGCAGGCAAATCCGAGCAACGCGTCCGCATTCTCCGCCAGGACGACGCGCGGGGGGGGAACTCGAGATGACCGCAGCCGCCGAACCCTCTGCTACAGCGCCGGTCGATCTGCGGCTGCGTGGCGATCCGCCCCGCGTCATGCGGCTTTCGCGCAAGGCTCTCGCGGTGGTGGGGCTACTCACCACTACGAGCATTGGCGGGGCGCTGATCTATGCGCTCCAACCCTCGGCCCCCCAGAGCCAGACCGAGCTCTACGCAACCGACAATCGCGCGGCGCCCGACAGCTTTGCCGGAGCGCCGAAGGACTATTCGCAGCTGCCCAAGCTCGGACCGCCACTGCCAGGCGATCTCGGCAGGCCGATCCTCTCTGCGCAGCAGCGGGGCGTCGAGGTCGCGCCGCCGCCGATCGGCGCTCCTTCGCCCGCGCCGACGGGCGGCGGAGCCAATGCCGCGCAGGCGGCGCGCGACCGCGTCCGCCAGGAACGGGATTCCGCGCGAACCGGCAAGGTGTTCGTCGGCCGCGAAAGCGCGGCGGCATCGACCGGTCCGACCGGCGCTTCGTCCTTGGCATTGCCCGCACCGTCCACGCCTGCCTCGGTGCCAGCCGCCACGGCCAGTGCCGGCACCGACCGGAGCGCGAAGCGCGATTTCCTGCAGGCGGGAGATAAGGGTCCGACCGAAAGCAGCTACCGTGTAGTGCAACCTGGCTCGCCCTATGTTGTGCAGGCAGGCAGCGTCATATCCGCCGCGCTGATTACCGGGATCCGCTCGGACCTCCCGGGGACGATCACCGCGCAAGTGACTCAGAATGTCTATGACAGCGTGACCGGAAGCCACTTGCTGATCCCGCAGGGCAGCCGCTTAATCGGCGAATATGATTCGCAGGTCTCGTTCGGACAGAACCGGGCCTTGCTCGCCTGGGACCGCTTGATCCTGCCCGACGGCCGCTCGATCCAGCTCGACCGGCTGCCAGGCGCCGACGTCGGCGGCTATTCCGGGCTGCAGGACCGCGTGAACCAGCATTGGGGCGGGATGCTTCGAGCGGCCCTGATCTCGACGCTGCTCAGCGCCGGTGCCGAAGTCGGCAGCAGCAACGACGATGATCTCGTCCGGGCGCTGCGGCAGGGCATGTCGGAATCCATCGATCGAACGGGACAGGATCTCGTACGGCGCCAGATGGGCGTCCAGCCGACGCTCACAATCCGGCCGGGATTCCAGCTGCGCGTCATCGTTACCCGCGACATCGTCATGGCACCGACTCAAGGAGACACGAAATGACGCTTAAGCTGGGGCCGATCGCCGACGACAAGCCGGTCAAGATGACGATCGAGATGCCCGCCGACGTCTATCGCGACCTGACCGCCTATGCCGAAGCCCATGCCGCAGAGAGCGGCCAGGCTTCGCACGGCCCGGCCAAGCTGATCGTCCCGATGCTTGTCCAGTTCATGACCGATGACCGTGCTTTCGCGAAGGTTCGGCGAACCGGCGGGAGTTGATCGACGCCAGGCATCAGTCACCGCGCAGGGCGGCGCGAACAGCCGCAGCAGCAGCGCCGAGATCGCTGTTGATCAACGTGCTGCTCACCCGGACAGCCCGAATGCCCAGCGCCGCGAGCTTGGCGTCGATCGCTTCATCCTTGGCGCGGCGCTTGGCCTGACGATGATGCGCGCCGTCGCAGAAAACTGCGACACGCTCGTCCGCGAAATAGAGGTCGACTTCGCTGATCAGCCCGGGTGCGTCGCGGAACTCCAGATCCTGCCAGAGATGGTACCATGACGGAAACAGTCCGCCATCCTCCATCACCAGCATCGGCGGCACGCCGAACAGACCGTGCCGTGCCAGCTCCTGCATCAGGAACAGCTCGATCGGCGTTTCCGTGCCCCCGATCCGACGGCACCCGATCCGCCCGAACGGGCGGAACATCAAGTCCATGCGCTTGCGCCGATATTTCTGGGTCAGCTTCTCGGTCGGCATGCCGATGTCGAACATCGCGACATCGTCGGGATCGAAGGTGGTCGCAAGGAAGACGTCTCGATGAGGATCCCGATCTCGTCGAGGAAATGCGTGCCCATGTTGGCGACCAGCCCGAGTGGACCGTAACATGCCCCATTCGCCGCTGAACGGATCATAGCAGGCATAGCCGGGCTCAGCCTCGCGCCACTTATCGCCGCCTGCCATCGCGGCGATGAAATCGACCGTCACTGTGCTCACCTTGCCGCGCTTGGACGCAGGCAACAGCGATAGCGCGAAGGGCGTGACGGTGCTGACCCCATCGGACTGCTCCACAGCAATCGTGCTCGCGATGACCGAGATCATCTGGACTCGGTGCCGCGCTCGCGAAACAGTGCAATCTCGCCCTCGGAAGGCTTGTCGAACAGCTTCCCACCCGCCGCCTGGAACATCGCCTTGGTGATCGGCTGAATCCCTCCTAGGTCCAGCATCGAGGCGCGCACCAGCTCAGGCACGGCACGCCAGTCGAGCCGGTAGGGCGGCCTAGGCCCGGCGACATAGGCGGAATCGGCACGCAGGATGGCGGGGCGGTTCTTGATCATGTCAGCCGATTTCGTCGGTCGGCCTAGCCTTATGTCCGGGCTGGCGAAAAGGCAGCGAATCGTTCGCTGCGACGCGGCTGGCCAGTCGTTCGGACGCTCAACGCTGGCTGCTGCCGCGCTGACGGGGCCGCCAAAGCTTTCTACTTCTGCGCCAGCCTGCGATGATAGCTGAATCCTGTTGCCGCGCTCGCATTTGCACTTCTCTTCCTTGCTCCCGACGCCGCGCATCCGCGCCGGCGAAAGGAGCATCGACATGTTCAAAGGGTTCGAGTTTCCGGTTCCTTACCGGCTGCGCCTGGGGGCGGCGGCGATGCTGTTCGCATCGCTGGCGGCCGGCCCGTCCTTCGCGCAGGAGGTCGGCGAGAACCGTGCTTGGCAGTTCGAGACGCCGCAGGATCTCGCCGCCCGCGCCGCGGTCGCCGACCTGATCGCGCGGACCCGCGCCGGCATCTATGCGGCACCGGTCTATAATACGACGATCGCCCGCCAGTATAACTGCTCGGTCGCGGCCAGCGCGGTCGGCAATAGCGGCGCGCAAAGCGCCGTCGCCAACTCACCGACCGTGACCGGCGCCACTTCGGCAGCGACCGGCAATACGGGCACTGCATTTGGCGTTCCGCACGCCGACCTCGCCCTCGACCAGCGCAACAACGGACCCGTCGCATCGACTGCGATCGGTCCCACTGCGGCCACCGCTGACGGCCCGGTGTGGCAGGCGCTCAATTCCGCGCAGACCAATTCCGGCGATCAGCGCGCCAGCGTTCAGGGCAGCACCGCCTGCGGGTTCGGAGCGCTCAACTGATGGCGACGCATCTCTTTCGCCACCCTGGTCGCCGGGCGCGCCTGCTGGTGTCTGTGCTTTTGCCGACGCTGGCAGGCTGCGTCAGCCTCAAACAGCAGCGCCTGGCGCCGGATGAGGAACCTGTGCTGCTCGGCGCCTCGGCGCGCGACAACCGCACACCGATGGATCCGGCCTTTGCCTGCTTTGGCGCTCAGCTAATGGCAGCACAGCGGCAGCCGCTGGTGATCGCGGTTGGCGACGTCCGGGACTTCACCGGCAAATATTCGGTCAATGAAGGCACCGCCATCACCCAGGGCGGTGCGCTGATGGTCGCCTCCGCGCTCGGCAAGCTGGCCGGGCCGGTCACGCTGGCCGAGCGCTTCGATCCCACCATCGGCGAGCGCGAGCTGGGATATACCGACCGCCGCCAGCTCGGCGACGGCAGTGCGCATATCGTGAGGGGGGCCGGTGGCGCATCGAGTGTGCCCTGGCTGCCCTATTATGGCGGCAGCATCGCCGCCTCGGACTATTACATCGTCGGCGGCATCACCGAGCTCAACTACAATATCCGCTCGGGCGGCGCCGAAGTCCGGGTCGGTCAGGTCGGTCCCAAGGCCCGCACCTATAACCAGTCGGTGGCGATCGATCTCAGGATTGTCGACACCCGCTCGCTGCTGGTCGCCCGGACGGTGAGCCTCACCAAGCAGTTCACCGGCTATGAGGTCGGCTTCAACACCTTCCGCTTCTTCGGCTCCCAGCTATTCGACGTGAACATCGGCGCGAAAGGGCAGGAGCCGCTCCAGCTAGGCATCCGGACAACGCTCGAGGAAGCGACGATGCGGCTGGTCGGCGCGGTTGCCCGGGTCGATCCCCAGAGCTGCATCGCGATGCAGTCGTGGAATCCCGCGACCACGCTTCCGCCCATCGGTTTCGCCGAGCGCGCTGCCCCACTTGTCAAGAGCGCCGCCCTGGCGGCGCAGGCGCTCAACACCGCCGCGCAGACAATTCCGGGAAGCGGCGACGGGGTAGCGCTGATGTTCGAGCCGGGGTCGTCCGACCTCGGCGGCTCGGCGTTGGCCGTGCTCGACCGCGTCGCCGGCGCCGCGCGGACGGGCCCGGTCGAGCTGCGGATCGCGGCGCGCGACGGGGAAGTGCTCGAGCCGGCCAATCGCGACGCGCTTACCGACCAACGCATCGCGGCGGTGGTCGCGGCGCTCGCCGCCCGCGGGGTCGGCAAGGCCGGCATCGCGCTGCGCTGGCGGCCAGCCCCGACCGACACGACCCTGCACCGGGGCGAAGCCGGCGCGCAGACCCTCGCTCGTCTCCGCATCGGCGGCTGAGCGGTCCGATCCCTCACGACAAGGGAGGCGCCGACCCGACACCCCCGGAAACCCTTCGACTGCCCACATCCCTTCCACCCGGAGTAACTTCATGTCCCGCATCTCTAATTCCCGCACCAAATTGATGATCGGCGGCGCCACTGCCGCGCTTGCCGCCATGCTTGCGGTCTCGCCTGCCGCCGCGCAGTCCAGCGACCAGGTCAGCGGCACGCGCGTCGCCGCCAGCCACCAGCGCGCCGACCATGTTCGCGCGCTTGCCGATACCAGCGGCTTCCAGAGCGTGGTGGCCGCACCTCCGGCCGATACCACCGACCTCGCGTTGCGCGACAATGCGGTGACCGCCTCGGTTCGCGTCAACCGCTCGGACAGCGACCTTGAAGTCGATTCAGCCGACCTGGGCGGCCAGCGCACCCCGGCCCGTTTCGCCTCTGGCAATGACGGTGTCGTCGCCGACGGCTCCGCGCTGCTGGTCACGACCCAGCATGGCATGTCCTCGACCGCGACTGCGCTCAGCACCGGCGGTGTGCTAGGCATCAACACCGATACCAGCCGCGGCAACCGCATCGCGGTTGCCGGCAACCGGCTGGACGCCCAGGCGCTCGGCAACGATGCGGCTGCGTCGCTTTCGCTGGGCGGACTCCAGGATCCGGCCGCGGGCGGCATTCTCGGCTTCCAGTCGAACGACGCGCGATCGGCCGTCACGTCGACCGAAATGGCCGCTGTTCGCATCGGCGTGGGCGCGACCACCGGCAGCAACCTGGCGCTGACCGGCAATCTCCTCCGCGCGCTTGGCTATGGCAACGCCTTCTCGAGCGTGTTCACGGTCGACGATGCACGCGCTCTCGGCTCGGGCGAGGGCGGCCCCGCCTCGCTGGTCCCGCGCGCCTCCAATGGCGACCCGATCGTCTCGGCCACCTTCGCGACGCTCAGCGACCAGCAGCAGGACGGGGCGGTGACAGTGCGCGCCGGCGAGGATGACGGATCGGACCCGTTTCACCTCGTCGTGTTCGGCCAGCTCGCGCAGTCGAGCGCCCGGCATGACGGCAATTCACTCGTCGCCGGCGGCTATGGCAATCAGTCCGACAATGCGGTGTCGCTGCGAACCGGAACCGTCTCGGGAAGCGGCGCCGTCGCCAACCTCACCAATGTCCAGCGCACCGGCAATGCCGATATCGAGGCCAACACGGTCGGCGGAATGCGGACCAACATCCTTGGCGCGGCGACTGGCGCGCAGGCAACGCTCTCTTACCATGAGGTGCGCGCTGTCGCGATCGCCAATCTCGCCCAAGGCAACCAGATGAGTGTCGAGGGCATCGCCCTCGACACGTTCGGCCTCGAATCTGGGCCGGTCGGCACCGCCTCGAGCGGCTATGACGGCAGCTCGAGCGTGACCGCAGCGTTCAGCGTCCACAATGTCCAGGACTTCGGCACCGCCAATGTGGGTGCGGTCTCGACCAGCGCGCTCAAGCTCGGGGTGCTGGGGCCAGTCGAAGGATCGTCGGTCGCTGCCGACCGCAACCGGGTCAGCGTCGCTGCCACCGGCAACGGCGCGACCAACGGCCTCAGCCTCACCGCGCCGTTGCTTCGCACCAGCGCCGATCTCAACAATGTCCAGAGCGGCAATGGCGGGGTCCAGGTGGAAGCAGGCAACGGCCTCGCGCCGCTCGGCGTCGTCCTCGCGCTGCCCGCGACCGTGCTCGGCTCCGACCTTTCGGTCCGGGACAATGTCCTGGCGGGCACCGCGATCGGCAACTCGGCGTCGAACGGCTTGAGCGTGAGCGGCACCAGCCTCGCCAATGGCAGCGGCCATGACGAAGCGGTCTCGGGACCGCTCCTCAAGGGCTATGGCGCCGCCGCCGACTATGCGCTGGCGAGCGGCCAGACGCTCGGCCTGTCCCGCGCGCTGGAAGACGCGGTCGGCATCGACAGCACCGTCGCCGGACGTTTCGGGATGCTCGGCGATTTCCGCACCTATGGCTCGGACTATCGCATCGAAGCCAACCGGGTCGCCGCGACGATCATCGGCAATAGTGTCGCCAACCGGCTGTCGGTCGAAGGGGTCAGCCGCGGCGAAATGAGCCTGCCGGCACCCGGCGTGGCCCTGTCCTCGGCCCAATATGGCGAGGTGATCGGCAAGGCGCATGCCTATCAGGCGCTGGTCGCGCCGGGATCGCTGGACAGCTCGAGCGTCTCGGTGAAAGGCAATTCCAACCGGGCTTATGCCGGGCTCAACGAGGCCGACAACCTGCTCTCGATCGACGCCGTCACTGGGAGTACGCTCACCGGCCGCAACGCGCCGGTCTCCATCGGCAGCAGCGTCGCCGTCTCCGGCGACGACGTTCTCGGCAATCTCCAATTCGCCGGCGGCAGCATTTCCGCCGACGCCGTCACCTCGATCGAGAATGGCGATAGCGGCATCGGGCTGGCCGGCTCGCGCCTCGCAATCGAAGGCAATGCGACCGCCGCCGAGGCCGTGGCGAACCGGGCGACGAACATCGTCGAGATCGATAGCGGGGGCACAAGCCCTGCCGCCGGGCTCGGCAATCTGCAGATCAACACCGCGGCTGTCGGGGCAAATGCGTCGCTCGATGCCGGCTACCGCGTCTCGTACCATCCGGTCCTGCCGATGATCGGCGGCTCCTCGGTCTCGATCGCCGACAATGCAACCAGCGCGCTGGCGCGCGGCAATGCCGCCGATAACCAGCTTGTCGTGCGGGCCGGCGGGGCGATGGCCGCGGCATCGGCCGAGGCCGGCAGGTACGACCTTTGGGCGGATGCGGGCGCACCGCTGCTCAACGCCCAGACCAACTATGGCAGCGTCTTGGCCACCCCGTCGAACAGCCTGGTCGGTTCGGCCTTCAACGGACCGGTCGCCGCCATGGCCGACGCATCGATGACGATCGGCGGCAACAGCGTCTCGGCCGCCGCCTATGGCAATGTCGCGACCAATGCGGCGAGCCTGTCGGCCTTCGGGCAGCCGCGCAGCGTCTCGGTGGTCAGCAGCCAGACCAATTTCGGTCCGGTCACCGCGCTGGCGACCACCAACCAGCTGACCGTGCCGCTCGCCGCGATGACCAGCAGCCGCTTCGCCCTCACCGGCAACCAGGTGAGTGCGGTCGCGATCGGCAACCAGGCGACGAACACGATCACCAGCCTGCGCTGATCCGCTCCTTCGGTCCCGCGCCCCCTGGGACCGAAGACCGGCGGGAAGGGTCGCCGCGCTCCCCCCTCGCGCGGCGGCCCTTCGAATCTTTGAAGGCGCCTCTCAGTGCGGCGGCAGCGGCCGGCCGTAGCGATGCGCAAGCATCTCCAGGAAGCGCCGCAGCGCGGCGCTGTCATTGTCCCGGCGCCAGTGGATCGCCTGTTCAAGATGCGTGGCACCGAACGCGTCATGCACGGGGCGCAGCACCAGTTCGTCATCCTCGCTTGCCACGCCGGTGGTGACGATGGCGGATCCGTTGCCGGCGAACGAGAACAGATTCTCGCGGCGCACGTCCTGGACCCGAACGCTGGGGCCAAAGCCCGGACCCGACAGACGCGAGGCGACCAGATCATTGAGGAAGGGACCGGGATCGACCTTGCTGATCACGAAAGTCACGCCGCGCAGGTCCGTCCAGAACAGAGGGTCGCGCGCGCATAGCGGGTCGCCCCGGGCAAGGCCGATCAACACCTGCTCGCTCCAGAATGACAGCGAGACGATGCCGGCGCGCTGCACTTGGCCGCTCAACACCGCGAAGTCGATCTGGTCGCGCTCCAGGGCGCCCAGCAGCCGCGTCCGACTGCGCTCGCGCGCGGCCAGCTCCACATCCGGCCAGGCCGCACGGAAGTCTCGAATTATTGCGGAGAGGTCGCCGCTGCCCAGCGACCCGTGAAAGCCGAACCGCAACAGCCCTGCGGTCCCCCGCGCGATCGCTGCGCAGTCCTGGTCGAGCGCGTCGATGTCCTCGACGATCTGGCGCGCCTTGCGCAGGACGCCGAGACCGGGGTCGGTAGGCACCACGCCCTGCGTCGAGCATCGGAACAACGCGACGCCCAGCCTGTCCTCGAGATAGTGGATGCGCTTGCTGAGCGTTGATTGCTTGATTCCGAACCGGGCAGCCGCTTGGCTGAAGCTGCCGCTATCGGCGGCAGCAAGCGCGTAGCGTAGCAAATGCACCTCGATCATGCCCGCTCCTGCGCACGCCGTTGCGCCGCTATACGGACTGGCGATCACGCCCCTGCAGCATCCTTTGCAACCGATCGTGCGACCATTCCAAGAAATGGGGTGGCATTTTCATAGATGGATTTACAGGTGGCAGTTTGCACGCACGTCCGGAGTTGGGCCGCTAGCTGACAGTCCGTTTTCAGTCCGGCGATCTCGATAGCCGCCAACCGCCCCTTACGACCCTAATCCTTGCCATTCAGCGCAACTGGCTGCGGCTTGAAAGCGACCGTGCAACAAGATGAGCAATGCGGTTGCGCGGATAAACTCTCGATCGGGATCGCTGCGGACGACCGTTCCTGGGTCGGTGGCGGTGTCTTCGCTCTAGTCACGGCTTCCTGAAGGCAGAGATCGGTGCGCGGTGCGTCAACGGCCATCCGTGGCGGCAAGGGGTGCCAAACCTACCAATGGTTTGACGGTATTGGAGGTCGTCCCGCCGACGGCAACGGCGGAATAATCAGAGCCAGCGCCGAACCTCTACTTTATAGCGCCCGTAGTCGTCGCCGAACTTCGCTTCGAGATATCTCTCTTCGCGGGCAATCACCTGCGTCTGGATCGCGATCAGCACCAACGGGAGTAAGGCGAAGGCGATCGGCCCGTCGAAGCCGATCGCAAGGCCGGCATAGACAAGCGCCATGCCCAGATACATGGGATTACGAGTCCACTGATAAGGACCGGTTGTGGCGATGTGGGTCACTGGCTGCGACGGCGAAATATTGGTGCCCAGCCGCCGGAACAGCCCCGCCGCCGCAACCATTATCGCCGCGCCTGCGACAACCAGTGGCGCCCCCGTTGCGGCCAGCAGCCGCCAGCCAATGCCGAAAGAATGCAAGTTGACGGATCGCTCTGCCGCCAGCCCCAGCAGCAGCGCTCCCAGATAGACGAAGGGCGGAGGGAAGCCTACGCCCGCGCTGTCCGGTTCGGTGGCCATGCTCATCTCCCGAGCTAAGCGCTCAGCATCGACTGCTGGGCGAATATACCCGCCATCGCGCCTTGCCACGAAGCAGTGGTGACCGAAGGAAGCTGCGGGTTGGTCAGGTCGCCCGCGGCGTAGATGCCGGGCACGCTGGTCTCGCGGCGCTCGTCGACCTTGAGGACGATACCGAGGGGCGTGTCGGCCGTGGCGAGGTCCAGTGATTCATGCAGGCTTGCGGACGGCCTGTTGCGCGGATGCGCGAATAGGATGTCTACCGAAACCTTGGAGCCGGTATCGAGCGCGACGATTGCATTATGTTCTCCGTGATGGCCGATTTCGGCGATCCGGCCATCGACGACAGCTACCTTGCGACGCGCCAGGTCGGTCCGGATATCGGCCGGAATGTCGTGGCCATCAGCCAAGACCGTCAGCCTGTCGGTCCAATCGCGGAACAGCCTGACCTGATTGTGCGACTGCGGCCCGGACCAGACGAGGCCCCAATGCTGATCGGCGACTTCGAAGCCGTCGCAATAGGGGCAGGGTATGACGGACCTGCCCCAGCTTTTGGCAAAGCCCGGAACATCGGGCATCTGGTCGACGACGCCATAGCTCAGGATCAGACGGCGTGCGCCAAGGCTTTCGCCGCTGTCGGTGAGGACGGAGAAGTTGTCGATGGTGCCGGAGATGCTTTCGGCTCGGGCATGGACCAGCCTGATCGCCGGATAGCGGCCGATCTGTTGCCGCGCCTCTGCCAAGATATCCAGCGGTGGTTTGTGATCATGGCCGAGCATGCCATGAGAATGGCCGGCGAAGCGGTTGCGCGGCAGGCCGGTATCGAGAACGGTGACCTTGCGGCGGGCGCGGCCGAGCTGCAGCGCGGCGGAGAGGCCGGCAAAGCTGCCGCCGATGATGATGACGTCGTTCATGATGCGCTCCGGATTGTGGATCAAGGGGCTTGGTTTGGCTCAGCGGACGCGAGGTCTCCCTTCTTGGCGAGACGTGGTTCCGCTCAACGCGGCATTCCGTGTATCGGGAGCGTCCCAGCCTCCACCCAAGGCACGAAACGAGGCAATGGCGGCACGCGCAGCCGCCCCTCTGGACTGGATTTCGGCGTCGCGAATTTCGAGAAGGCGCCGATCGACGTCGAGTATCTCGAACAAGCTGACGACGCCGCTTTGATAGGCGGCGAAGGATGATGTGCGGGCTTTGCTCAGGGCTGAAATCCCGTCCGCAAGGATGGTCGCGCGATCCTCCTGCTTGGCTAGGGCAGAAAAGGCATTCTCCACGTCCTCACACGCCCTGAGGACCGTCAGGCGATAGAAAGCCAGGGCCTCCGCGTTACGGCCTTGGGCTGCGGCGATTTCGGCATCGATCCTGCCAAAGTCGAACAGTCTCCAGCGCAGTCCGAGAACGCCATTGGCCTGCACGGACCTCCCGCCAAACAAATCGCTAGCTCCCATGGTCGCCGTGCCCAGCAATCCGCTCAGCGAGAATTTGGGGTAATATTCTGACATTGCCGCGGCGATTCGCGCGTTCGAGGCGGCGAGCGTGCGCTCGGCCGCTATGATATCGGGCCGACGGCGCAGCAGTGCTGCGGGCCCTCCCGCGCTTGAAACCGCCGGGGCGACCGGAATCGGCGTCACGGTCGCGAGTTCGGGCCGGGTGGATCCGGGCTGCAGACCCAGAAGCACGTCCAACGCATTCGTCGCAACCTCGAGGCTCTGCTCGAGGTCCGGAATCGCGGCCCTCACTTGCGCGAGTGCGCCCTCGACCTGCCGCAGCTGAAGTTCCGCCGCGATACCGTTGCGGTACTGGAGCGCGACCAGATCGACCAGCTGCTGCTGGATTTGCTGCTGGCGATGCGCAATGGCGAGCCTTGCTTGCAGGCTGCGAATAGCAACGTAGGTGTCGGCTGTCTGCGCGGCTACCGCGACCCTTGCGGCGCTGGCTGCCGCATCGGATGCCTGCCAATCGGCACGCGCGGCGTCGCGCGCGGCGTCCTTCCCGCCGAAGAGGTCGACCTCCCAGCTTGCACCGAGGTTCAGATCATAACCTTGCGTTTCTCTTTCGAAACCCGGTATGGCGCTGGCGATACGGCCCGGCGGCGTCTCAAGAGACTGATAGCTTTCGCTAACCTGGCCACTGACCTGACCGGCGGGAAGGAGTCGCGCGTCGGCATGCTGCAGGGCGGCGCGTGCCTGAGCGACCCGGGCGGTTGCCTGCTGCAGATCGAGGTTCTGCACCAGTGCACGCTCCACCAAGTTAGTCAGCAGAGGATCGTCGAACGACCGCCACCAATTCACCAGATCGACCTTTACGGCTCGTTCGGCGTTTTCATCGACGGCAGGGCCGCCCAAGAATGCGGGCGGCATTGCGGGCTGCGGGGGAACATAGTTCGGACCGACCGAACAGCCTTGGAGAAGTGCCGCCGTCGAGGCGGCGATCATTATCGAACTTGGGATTTGCATGGCTCGTATCCGTAGATCCAGCGCAATGGCCGTTTGTGACTAATGACCCTATTGGTCACTATTTGTCAACGGTTGGTTTTACCGCTATGGATTAGGCATGAAAAATCTGAGCACAGGCAAGGCGGCCGCAACGCGCGGGCCAGCGGAACATTCGGTGCGGGACCAGATCGTCAAGGCGGCGCGCGAATGCTTCGCGCATTACGGCTACGACAAGACCACGGTATCGGACCTCGCGCGCGAGATCGGCTTTTCCAAGGCCTATATCTACCGGTTCTTCGAGTCGAAGCAGGCGATCGGCGAGGCGATCTGCGACGAGTGCGTAACCGGCCTGTTCGACCAAGTCCGGGAGGCAGTGGACCAAGGGGAGGATGCGACCGATAAGCTACGCAGGTTCGCGAAAACGGTGACCACAGCAACCGTCGAACTACTCTTCACCGATCGCAAGCTCTATGAGATCGCGGCCCATGCGTCGTCTGAAAACTGGGAGGTAGTACGCGCCTATACCGAGCGCCTGCAGGGCCTGCTGGAGGAGATTCTCAAGGAAGGCCGCGAGAATGGCGAGTTCGAACGCAAAACCCCGCTCGACGAAACCCGACGATCGATCTTCTACACCTTCAGGCCCTTCATCGATCCTGTTTTCCTCGAGCACGGCCTCGACCTGCTGCCGGATGCACAGACCGAAGTGACTGGACTGGTGTTGCGTAGTCTCGCGCCCTGAATAGGTTGACTTAACTATGACTAGTTGACGAAATGGTCACACGTCTCTAACTCCTCCTGCTCAACAGGAGGAATCAGCGTGTCGATATCGTCTTCCGCGCGAATGATCGCGGTATTGGGACTGGCGGCTGGTGGGCTTGCTGGCTGCGCCGGGACTGATACGGATCCCCGCACCGCGCCCCCGCTGGTGCGGGTAGCAAGCGCCGAAGCCGCCGGCGCAGCCGAACGCGAATTTACCGGTATCGTCGGCGCGCGTGTGCAGAGCGATCTCGCCTTCCGAGTCGGCGGCAAGGTCGTGGCGCGACTGGTCGATGCAGGCCAGTTTGTTCGCCGTGGCCAGGTCCTGATGCGCATCGACGCAACCGACTACGGCCTCGCATCGCAAGCTGCAGCCAGTTCGGTAGCGGCGGCGCGGGCCCGCGCGTTACAGGCCAGCGCCGATGAGGTGCGGTACCGCGATCTGGTCTCGGCGGGCGCCGTATCTGCGTCGGCCTATGACCAGAAAAAGGCGGCCGCCACCGCCGCTCGCGCCGATCTCGCCGCAGCGGAGGCGCAGGCACGCGTGAGCCGGAACGATGCTGGCTATACGGTGCTGGTCGCCGACGCCGATGGCACCGTCACCGAGACCCTCGCTGAACCCGGGCAGGTGGTCGGCGCCGGGCAGGCGGTCATCCGGCTGGCCCGGTCCGGCCCCCGCGAAGCCATTGTCGCCTTGCCCGAAACGCTGCGCCCCGCCCTTGGCACCCCGGCCGCCGCGCGGACCTACAGCGGACTCGATGGCACAGGCCAGTTGCGTCAGTTGAGCGATGCCGCCGATCCCGCGACCCGCACGTTCGAAGCGCGGTTCGTCCTTTCCGGTGCGCCCGCGATGGCGCCACTGGGATCGACCATCAACATCCGGCTCGGCG
Organism: Sphingomonas sp. G-3-2-10; assembly: GCF_012927115.1. Classification (NCBI taxonomy): domain Bacteria; kingdom Pseudomonadati; phylum Pseudomonadota; class Alphaproteobacteria; order Sphingomonadales; family Sphingomonadaceae; genus Sphingomonas; species Sphingomonas sp. G-3-2-10. Next base: position 653,152 of record NZ_JABBFY010000002.1, read on the forward strand.
CTTCGGACCAGTCGGCAATGATCTCGATCCCGCTTGGCGCAATCTATGATCGCGGACAGGGTCCCGGCGTTTGGATAATCATCGGCCAAAGCGCCCCCAAGGTCAGCTGGCGTCCGGTGAAGCTTGCCGCCCTTGGTGAAGAACGCGCGACCGTTTCGGCAGGATTGCGGCCCGGCGAGCGCTTCGTCGCACTGGGCGCACACATGCTCCACCAAGGCCAGCCAGTCCGGATTGCGGGAGCGGCCCGTTGAGCGACGCGGCTGAAGCCAGGAGCAGGTTCAACCTGTCCGCCCTCGCGGTCCGCGAACGTGCGGTCACATTATTCTTCATCGTCGCCATTTCCGCTGCCGGAATCGTGGCATTCCTGAACCTCGGTCGCGCCGAGGATCCGAGCTTTACGATCAAGCAAATGACGGTTGTGACCGTCTGGCCAGGCGCCACCGCGCAGGAAATGCAGGACCAGGTCGCCGAGCCGCTCGAGAAGCGGCTGCAGGAGTTGCGCTGGTACGATCGCGCGGAGACGTTCACGCGCCCCGGTCTGGCCTTCACCACGCTGATCTTGCGCGACCAGACGCCGCCGTCCGAAGTGCAGGAACAATTCTACCAGACCCGCAAGAAGTTGCAGGATGAGGCGCCAAGGCTTCCCCGCGGCGTCGGGGGTCCGTTCGTCAACGACGAATATGGCGACGTGACCTTCGCGCTTTACGCGCTGAAGGCGAAGGGCGAGCCGCAGCGTGACCTCGCCCGGCAGGCGGAGACACTGCGCCAGCGGCTTCTGCACGTGCCCGGGGTGAAGAAGATCAACATCGTCGGCGAACGACCGGAGCGCATCTTCGTCGAGTTCGCGCAGGACCGGCTGGCGACATTGGGAATCGCGCCGCGCGCGATCTTCGCCGCGCTCGCGCAGCAGAATTTGCTCACCCCGGCGGGCGCGATCGAGGCGAACGGACCACAGGTGCTGGTACGGCTCGACGGCGCGTTCGACGACCTCGAGAAGATCCGCAACGTGCCAATCGTCGCCAATGGCAAGACTTTGCGCCTGGCGGACGTCGCCGAGGTCCGGCGCGGCTATGAAGATCCGGCTGCCTTCCTGATCCGCAATCAGGGCGAACCGGCACTTCTGCTGAGCGTGGTCATGCGCGAGGGCTGGAACGGGCTCGATCTCGGCAAGGCGTTGAAGACCGAGGTCCAGGCGATCGCTTCGGAGCTACCGCTCGGCATGACTCTCGATCCCGTGACCGATCAGTCGGTGAACATTACGGCGGCCGTCGATCAGTTCATGCGGACCTTTCTCGAGGCGCTGGCGATCGTGATGATCGTCAGCTTCATCGCGCTCGGCTGGCGGGTCGGCATGGTCGTGGCGGGCGCGGTCCCGCTGACGCTGGCAATCGTCCTGCTCATCATGTGGGCGACCGGGCGGGTGCTGGACCGCATCACGCTGGGCGCGCTGGTCCTGGCGCTCGGGCTGCTCGTCGATGATGCCATCATCGCGATCGAGATGATGGTCGTGAAGATGGAGGAGGGCTTCGATCGCATAAAAGCGTCGGCCTATGCCTGGAGCCACACCGCCGCGCCGATGCTGGCGGGCACGCTGGTGACGGTGATCGGCCTGATGCCGGTCGGCTTCGCCCAGTCGAGCGCCGGAGAATATGCCGGCAACATCTTCTGGGTCGTCGGGTTCGCGCTGCTCGCATCCTGGGTCGTGGCTGTGGTGTTCACACCCTATATGGGCGTCAAGCTCCTGCCGGCGATCAAGCCGGTCCCCGGCGGCCATGACGCCATTTACCAGACGCCGCGCTACCAGAAGCTGCGTCGGTTGATCCGCTGGGCTGCGATGCGCAACCGGCTGGTGACGATCGCGACACTGGTTGCGTTCCTGCTTGCCGGTGCGGGTATGGTGCTGGTCAAGAAGCAGTTCTTCCCCACCTCCGACCGGCCCGAGGTCCTGGTCGAAGTCCAGATGCCCAAGGGCACATCGATCGAACAGACCAGCGCTGCGACGGAACAGGTCGAGGCCTGGCTGCGCAAGCAGCCCGAGGCGAAGGTGGTCACCGCCTATGTCGGGCAGGGTGCACCGCGCTTCTTCATGTCGCTTTCGCCTGAATTGCCCGACCCGTCCTTTGCTAAGATCATCGTGCGCACGCCGGATGAAGCGGCGCGCGATGCTTTGAAGGAGCGCCTGCGGCGTGCCGTCGCCGAAGGCCTCGCTCCGGCAGCACAGGTGCGGGCGACGCAACTCCTGTTCGGTCCCCCCTCGCCCTATCCGGTCGCGTTTCGTGTCAGTGGACCCGACATCGACAAGGTGCGGGCAATTGCCGAACAGGTCCGCGCGATCATGGTCACGGACCCGATGATGCGCACGGTCAACACCGACTGGGGCGAGCGCGTGCCGACGCTGCACTTCGTGCTCGATCAGGAGCGGCTTCGGGCAATGGGCCTGACCTCGGGCGATGTCGGCGAGCAGCTTCAATTCCTGCTCTCGGGCCTCACGGTGTCGCAAGTCCGCGAAGACATTCGCACCGTCGAGGTGGTCGCGCGCTCTGCCGGCCAGGGGCGCCTCGATCCCGCGCGCATCGGCGATTTCACGCTGGCTGCGGCGAACGGCCAGCGCGTCCCGATCAGCCAAATCGGCAAACTCGAACTGCGCATGGAGGATCCGATCCTGCTCCGCCGCGATCGGGTGCCGACGATCACCGTGCGCGGCGACATCGCCAATGGCCTGCAGCCGCCCGATGTCTCGACCGCCATGTTCAAGAAGCTCAGGCCAGTCATCGACACGCTGCCGCCGGGGTATCACGTGGTCAAGGGAGGCTCGATCGAGGAAGCGGGCAAGGCCAATGCGGCGCTGGCGCCGGTATTCCCGATCATGATCCTGCTGATGATGATCGTCATCATGCTGCAGGTCCGCAGCTTCTCGGCGATGACGATCGTGCTGCTGACCGCGCCGCTGGGCCTGATCGGTGTGATGCCGACGCTGCTGCTGACCGGCCAACCCTTCGGCTTCAATGCGATTTTGGGGCTGATCTCCCTGGCGGGTATTCTGATGCGCAACACGCTGATCCTGATCGGGCAGATCCACGAGAATGAGCAACAGGGCCGGACCCCGTTCGATGCGGTAGTCGAGGCGACCGTGCAGCGTTCACGGCCGGTGATCCTGACGGCGCTGGCCGCGGTCCTCGCCTTCGTGCCGCTCACGCATTCTGTGTTCTGGGGGGCGATGGCCTATACGTTGATCGGCGGCACGCTGGTCGGCACGATCCTGACCCTTGTCTTCCTGCCTGCGCTCTATGCGCTCTGGTACCGAATCAAGCCCGGCGAGCCGGGCCCCACACGCCCGTTGCCGGCGGCCGCGTGATGAACGACCGCATCGAAACCTTGGAGGGGCGCTGGATATTACAGATATTGCTCTGTCTCAACGCGCACGCGCACCGATTTTCGGAGCTGAGAGCAGCGATCCCTCGGATCAGCGCGAACATCTTGACCGACCGGCTGCGTGCGCTGGAGCGTACAGGATTGATTGAGCGGCACCCTGTTCCGCCTCCCGCTCCTGGTCAGATCTACTCGCTGGGCACGGCAGCGGCGGAGTTGGAACCGATCCTGGACGCACTCGCGAGGTGGCAGGCGGGAAGCACGACACGTCGCCCTCCGCGCGGCGCTGGCAACGATCATTCGCCCACGGAAATGGAGCACTCACGATGAAACTGAAGGAAATCCTGCGTCGCATCGGACGCACCGTGGAAACGATCGCTCACGCCGCGGACTATGACCCGCTCGCTGAACTTGCGTCACGCGTCGATCGCTTGGAACGCACGGTAGCCGACATCCGCAAACCGTAAATGAGAGAAACGAAATGCCCATCCAGCCAAAAGCCGAGCCGACCTTCCTGAAATATCGGATGACCTTAGCGTGCGGCACGAAAAGACAGGCAGCGGGCCACCGCTGGTCCTTGTGCACACGCTCCGCACGCAGCTCGCGAATTTTCGTAGCCTGGCGCCGACTCTCGCCAGATCACACACAGTTTATGGCATCGATTTTCCTAGCCACGGCCACTCGTCGATCGATCCGCGCGCCGCTTTCGATGAGCCGTATTTCAGGCAAGCCGTCATCGGCCTCATCTGAGGAGTACCGGACACTTTTTTCAGCGGTCGAGAATCCATTGGGAGTGGGAAACGCCGTGTTTGGGGACTCGTCATGAGGATGGCAGCTTTCGGGCGCACACGCGGAAGCGGTGAATGACCGACTTTGGAGCGCATATCTGCCCGACGGCTCGCGCCCGAACCGGACTGGCCGTTTGTGGGCCGGAAGGAGAATGACAGCTTTGTCGACTCCAGTCATAAGAAGCTGCCATTTATTCAACTCCACGAAAAGATGAACCGAAACGCAAGTGCTTGTGGCGCCGGTTGACGCGGAGAGGGCAGCTAGTGATCTTGCGTTCAATAAGTCTTTGAAGCCAAGGCCGATCCGTCTGCCGCGTCGGTGATTGTAACCTGGCGGAATTTGGCGCGTATCGCCGACTGGTCGACGCCCTTCACGAAGCTGGAGCCGACCGGCGCGAAGGTCACCGCCACCACCACTTTCCGCTCCGGATTACGCTGGGCGAAGTTCGCCGCATCGTCGCGCGTCATCGCGATCGCGGGCAGCATTTCGCGCGACTTGTAATTGGCCAGCCCGCCCATGCCACGATCGACATCGCCAAACACCACCCACCATTGCGACTGGCGCTGGAATTTATAGACTTTGGTCTTGTCCGCCGACACGCATTGCGGCGCGATCAGTGACGCCTGAAAATGGTTGATCGCCTGTCCGGTGCTGTCGCTCCACAGTTCGACATTGGCGCCATCGGGATAGGGATCGATCGCTTCGACATCCTGCGGCCTCAGCGTGGTCGCGGTGCTGAGCGACTGGAGCTGGAACGTGCCGGTCGCGTCGTTCCACTGGCCGAGCTTTGCAGTGAAATAGAGCGTCAGTTCGCGCGGCTGGGTTGCGGCCCAGTCCTTCAGGTCGCTGCGTGACTTGATCAGCCCCGCCTTGCCGCGTTCGCGATTGCCGAATTCGCCGGCCAGATCGTCGTTGAGTTCGATGCCGCGCGCACACGAGCGGATCGCGGTGTACCACACCCAGATCGGCTCAAAGGCTTCGGTGACGCGCGTATCGTTGGCCACCGCCCACAGGGTAAAGGGCACCGTGTTCAGCATATTCTGCCGCGATTTGAGGATCGTCTCCGCGTCGACCAGTTCGCCCGATCCGGAATAGACTTCGCGATCCCAGTCGGTCGGCATCCAGTTCGCCGGAACCACCAGTCCGGTAGGGTCCGGGGTCGAGGCCCGCTCCGCCGGCGCTGCGACGGCGGCTTCGGACGCCATCGCATGATTATCCTCCACGGCGTTGGCCGCGGGCGACGGACCGTCACCGCCACAGCCTGCCAGCAGCGCCACGGACGCCGCACCTGCACGTACCAGAATCATTGCCTTCTTCCTTTCCTCAGCGCGCGCGGAACCGGGCCGGGACCTGATCCGGCCGGCAAATCCGCATCGCGGGGCCGTCGTCGTGGATGGTGAGCGCGATCCGCCCGCCCGGCAGCTTGCGCAGTTCGATCTCGAGCGTCTCGATGAACAGCGATCCATCGCGGGCGCGCGTCACCCGGCCGACCGGCAGGACTTCGAGGCCCGTCGCATCGCCGTTACGGTCATAGCGCGGTACGCCGACGCGCTTTCCATCGTAGAAGAAGATGTCATGCGCCTCGGGGCACGGCGTCGCGACATCGACATAATAGCCCGGCGCGATGCCGAGCGGTCCGACCGGGGCGTGAAGCGGGGCGGCCTGTTGCGCGGCCGCCCCTCCCCCCATCGCCAGCAGGACAAGCGCGAGCGCGATGCGCATGGCTCAGCCCTTCGCCAAGGGATTGCGGATGATGCCGAAGCCAGCCGCGAGCAATGCCGCGCCCGCCAGCAGCAACAGCCACACGCCCATCCCGATCCCGACCGACGCCGACATCTGGCGCGCCATGAAATCAGGCACGGCGTCGATCGCCGCCGAGCGCATCAGGATCGGCAACAGGCCCGCAACGATCGCCGCGACTCCGGCCACAAGTGTTGCGGTGCGCAGCGCCTTGCCGCTCCACGCCGCCCAGATCAGCCACAAAGCAGCCAGCGGCGCGCCGAAGCGCAGCACCAGCAGCGTCTCCAGCGTCCCCAGTCCGCCGCCCCGGCCGCTCATCGCCGCGGCGCGGGACAGCGCGCCCATGCCGGTGCGGCTGTCGCCCAGCCCGAACAGCGACAGGCTGTCGAACGGGCTGGTGATCGCGGGCAGGAAGCAGGCGATCAGCACCACCACCGCCAGCGGCGTGGCCAGCGATCCGGTGAACATCGACTTGACCTTGTCGGCCTGTGGCGAGCCGGAGATGTCCCCCAGATCGACATTGATGTTGCCGAGTGCGGCAAGCACCGCACCGCCGACAGGATAGATTTCCTTCGCCTGTCCGTCCGCGCCTTCGAAATCGACGACCGTGCCGGTCGCGGGCGGCCGTTCGCCGCGCCAGTCGGCACGAGCGAACCGATAGCGCGAGCTGTCCTCTCCCGAGATCGCGCCAGTGCCGTCAGCTTCGCTGAAGCCCAGAATCTTGCCCTTCATCTTGACTATTCCTCGTCTGATCGGGGTGGCGGCCTCAGCCCGCCTTGCACTGTTCGCGGATCTGCGGGTTCACCACGTGCAGCGTCTCGCGCAACTCGGCGACCGCCGAGGAGATGGCGCGGCGATCGGTGGGATCGATCCCGGCTTCGCGCAACATCGCGCCGTTCACGGCCTCGCGATCCCGCGGGTCCGGACGCAACGGCCATTGCAGCGCCACGAAGGCAGGCTTGAGCTTTTCGGGCACCGCCTTGTCGAGCTTTTCGGCCACGCAGCCGCAATCCATGCCGCTATAGCCCGGCAGGCCGGTGCGCGGCGTGCCGTCCGACATCGGCTCGGTGCAGATCTCGCCCAATTGCTTCGCGAAGGTCGATTGGCCGCACCCCGATAGCGCCAGCGCACCGGCCAGCGCGGCTCCGGCGAGCAGCAGAGGGTGGCCCGAGACGCGCTGCTTAACGTGCTTTTTCATTACTTTACCCCTTCGCGATGCGAGGGTGCGGATCGTGTCGCGATCCTCCCTCTCCACGGCGTCGAGATGTAAAATTCCTGTCCCCTCAAAGTCTTGAAGCCATTATCAAGAAATTCTAAAGGTCGTTACGGGAGCGGCTTTATGCATAGTGACAGCGTATCGTCCCGTCGCCGGCGCAGGATCTGGCGTATCGGGGACGCCGAATTCGATGAAGCGGCGTGGATGCTGCGGATCGCGGGCCAGACGGTGCCGCTCGAAGCCAAGCCCCTCGAAGTGCTCCACGAACTGCTGCTGCGCGCAGGCGAAGTCGTGACCAAGGACGAGTTGCTCGACGCCGTATGGTCGGGCGTGACCGTGGTCGAGGGATCATTGCCGACTGCAATCTCGAAGATGCGTAAGGCGCTGGGCAAGTCGCGCGAGCATGTGATCGAAACGGTGCCGCGGGTCGGCTACCGGCTGGTCGGACCGGTGGCCGTCGAGACGGTGGAGACCCCGCTGGCGCCGCGCTTCGCGTTCGAGCCGGGCGACACCGTACCCGGCCGGGCCCAGTGGCAGCTCGAACGGGCGCTCGGCGACGCCGGGACCGCCGATGTCTGGTCGGCAAAGCACATCAAGACGAACGAACGCCGCGTATTCAAATTCGCCGATGCTCCGGACCGGTTGCGCAGCCTGAAGCGCGAAGCGGCCTTGTCGCGCCTGATGTTCGCCGGGCTGGGACCCGCGGCCCCCGCGCCGGCATTGCTCGAATGGAATTTCGACGCTTCGCCCTATTTCCTCGAATATGCCTATGGCGGGCACGATCTGATCGCATGGGCGGCCGAAGCGGGCGGTCTTGCGGCGATCCCGATCGAACGCCGCCTCGCGGTCGCGGCGATGATCGCGCGCGCGGTCGCCAGCGTTCACGATCTGGGCGTGCTTCATAAGGATCTGAAGCCCGCCAACATCCTGATCGCCGATAGCGATGGCGGACCGGTGGTGAAGCTCGCCGATTTCGGCAGCGGCCGCCTGCTCGACGGCGCGTCACTCCACGCCTTTCGCATCACCGATCCGGGTTCGCTCGACACCGCGCTGGGCGAGAATGAGCCGCGATCGGGCACCTATGCCTATCAGGCGCCCGAACTGGTCGGCGATGCAATGCCGACGGTGAAGAGCGACGTCTATGCGCTGGGCCTGATCCTGTTCCAGCTGGCCAGCGGCGACTTCGCGGCGGCGCTGGCGCCGGGATGGGAAAGCAAGCTCGCCGATCCGCTGTTGCGCGAGGACATCAGCCTGGCCAGCGATGGCGTTCCCGAACGCCGCATCGCCAGCGCCAGCGAACTCGCCGACCGCATCGAACGGATCGACGCACGGCGCGCGGAAGCGGCGCTTGCGGCCGAACAGGCGCAGTGGCTGGCCGAGCACAAGCGCATCGACGAACGCCGCCGCGCCCGCCTGCCATGGGTCCGCGCCGCCGTCGCCAGTATGGCGATCGGGCTGATCGCCTCGTCCTCGCTGGCAGTCTATGCCTGGACCCAGCGCAACCATGCGATCGCCGCACAGGGTCAGGCCGATGCGGGTTATGATTTCATCGCGCAGGATGTGCTGGGCAGTCCCGATCCGGCGAAGTCGAGCGCGGGCGAAACCGTGCTCGAGGCGATCAAGCGCGCCAGCCTGAGCATCGACCAGCGCTTCGCCGCGTCCCCCGCCGTGGCCGCGCGCCTGCATCTGTCGGTCGCGCGCGCCTTCGCCCAGCGATCGGATCTCGATGCCGCGCGAGGCGAGTTCGCGAAGGCCGACCAATGGTTCGTCAAAGCAGGCGAAGGCGATAGCGAGGATGCCGTGCTGGGCCGGATCGAGACGATCCATCTCGAAGCGACTTCCGGCCAACCCGACCGGCTGGCGGAAGCTGGCAAGATGATCGAGCGGGAGCGCAAGCGGCTCGGCGAGCGCGCCGAACGCGGCAAGATCGGTTTCTCGCTGGCGCAGTCCGAGGGCGCCTATGGCTATATGACCGATCTCGCGGTGGCCGAGCGCGCTTTCGGCAATGCTGTGAAAATCGGCGAAGCAGCAGGTTCCGGGGTGGCGCCTGCGCAATTGCTGAAGGCGCGGTCGTCGCGAGTGCTGACCCTGATGCGGCTGGGCCGCGTCGCGGAAGCCGAACCGCTGGCTCGCGCAATCGTCGCGGAATCGGTCCGTTTGCGCGGCGCGCAGCATCCCGATACGATGGTGACGCGTCAGCATTGGCTCACCAGCCTGTCTATGCTCGGCAGGTACAAAGAAGTACTCGACGGCAGCGCGCCGCTCATTGCGGCGATGCAGATGCAGCTCGGCCCCGCCCACCGCCTGACGCTGGCGATGCATTCGACGCGGTTCGAGAGCTTTTCCGCGCTCGGCCGGTACGACGAAGCGGCGCGCGAAGCCAAAAGCGTGTGGGACGGCGCTGCCGCGCAAGGCGGTCCGGCGTCGCATCAGGCGCTGGTCGGCCAGATCGACTATGCCGCGTCGCTTTGCCAGACCGCCCGGCGCGCCGAAGGCATGGCGATCGCGCAGAAGGCGCTCGGTTCGGTCCGCGGTGCGTTTGGATCTGCATATCCGCTGACACACGCTATCGCCTACTACACCGCGGAATGTCTGATCGCTAACCGGCGCTACCCCGAGGCGCGGGAGTTGCTCGAATCGGTCGATGCGAAAAAAGTGACCGAATTGACCGGGCAACTCAATTTTTCTGCCATGCTGCATTTGGCTCAGGCGGAATCCGCTTTGGGAATGGGAGATCGGAAGCAAGCGGAGGGGCTGCTTTCTGCAACCTTGAAAGATGTCGGCGTCTCGGGTGACGCCCAAACGACCAGACGAGCTCAAGCGCTGAGGAGGAGGCTATCCACGGGAAAATGACTGGATGGTAGCAACATGGGGCAGTTGATTGGCATTATCATCCTCTCAAGTCGGCAATGACCGTCATCTGCCAGCAGCTACCGCTTACCAGTCAGTGCAGTAAGCGACCGCTTTCGGGCTGCCCTCGGCCTGCCCCAAATGAAGGGCGCTGGGGCGCGAAGCTGCCGGTTCGATGCTGCGCTCACTTTGGCTTTTGTAGGAGTGGCAGCCGAAAGAACGCGGGGATCCAGCGGAGCGTGCTCTGCGCCTTCTGCGAAGGCGTCAGGGTCCGCGCGTCTTTGGCCCGCGTGGCACGCTTGCGACCGGCCGGGGGGCACGGCGGCGGCTGGCCCCCAGGCCCGCGCGCACGCCGCCGCGACGGCCGTCCGTCTGCAAGAGTGCGTTCTTGTTTGCGCCTCTGGCGCGTGCGACTTTTTGGTCGCAGCAACCCCGAAGATTTGTCCGAAGTGGTTGCGATTCTTTGCTTTTGCGATTGGCTTGCCTTTTGAACCGTTCCAATCCTAGTCTTGGAATGCGCCGATGAAGCGGCGCCGAGGCGTGAGAACCTTGCTCTAGGACCCCTATCCAGGCACTGGCGGCCGGGTGGCCGACGCGCATGTCCAGGCCGTTCGCGGCTAAAGGCGCCGGCGCAAGACCTCGAGCTTGTTCTCAACACCCGGCTCCTGCCGGCCGTCTCGCAATTGAGGGCGGGACTTGGGCATGACCTTGGGTTGGAAGTCGGAACAGCTTGGCAGGTGCAGGCGAACCTGATGTCGCCTCCGTTCAACTCGACAGCGGCGCTTGGCGAGCCCGATGATCCATCGTCCGGCCCGGGATTGGAGATGATCTACCGCGATGAGCGCCACGCGCTCGTTCGCTTCATCACGCGCTATCGTTCCAACGCCGAGGATGCCGGCGATGTTGCGCAGGAGGCCTTCCTCCGTCTGGCCCAGAGCGAGCGGACACGGACCGAGCCGATCGCCCGCCCAGGCGCGTTTCTGCGGCAGATCGCGCGCAACCTGCTGCGGGACCGGGCGAAGAGCGCAGCGGGCCGAGGCGAGGTGCTGAGCGTCCCATTCGACGAACAAGCCATATCGGCAGCAAATGAAGTGGCCCGTCTCGAAGCACGCGATAGTCTTGCGCGCGTCGAGGCGGTAATGCGCCGGATGAAACCGATGACTCGAGAAATATTCATGGCGCATCGTCTGGACGGGCTTAGCTACGGCGAGATCGCCGAGCGCACCGGCATGTCGATATCGGGCATCGAGAAGCAGATGGCGAAGGCAATGACGATGCTGCTTCGGCACGCGGACAAGGACTGATGCCAGGCGCTCGATCAAAGAATCCCCGAAGCCGCGCAGTGACCAGCCAGGCCGGGGTCTGGTTCGCGCGGATGCGGGGGCCCGATCGCGAGCGGTGGCGAGCGGAATTCGAACGCTGGCGCGCCGCCGACCCGGCGCACCGCGACGCCTATGACCGCGCTGGTGAGCAGTGGATCGACACCGGCGGCCTCGCAGGCACCGAGATGGGGCGCAATCGCCGCCTGCCCGAGCGGCGGCCTCCCATCTGGCAGATGCCCGGAGCACGCCCGGCCTTCGCTGCGGTCGCGCTGATCCTGGCCGTTCTTGCCGGCATCTGGGCTCTCCGGGAGCCGGGCGGCGATGCCGGGGATGGCGCGCTGGTGGCCGCGGTCGAGCCGCAGACGACCAGCGTGGGCGAGGTCCGCACCATGAAGCTCACTGACGGCACGACGGTGACGCTCGATACCGACAGCGCCGTTGAAGTCCGTCTGTCGGCCGACCTGCGGCAGGTCCGCCTGATCCGCGGCCGGGCGCGGTTCGATGTCGCGCATGACGCCGTGCGGCCGTTCCGGGTCGAAGCCGGCGGCCGCACCGTCACCGCGCTCGGGACATTGTTCGATGTCGGGTTTGAGCCGGGAGGCGTGCGGGTCAGCCTGCTTCGAGGCTCGGTCGATGTCCGAGGCCTCGCGCCTGCGGGGGGCGTGGCGTCGGTGACGCGGCTCGCGCCTGGCGAGTGCTTCACCGACCGCTTGCGGCGCCCTGAGGTGGTCAAGGTGTCGCCCGGGCTCCAGCAATGGGTCTCCGGCATGCTCGATTTCGACGGCGTGCCGCTGGGCGATGTGCTTGAGCAGACCAATCGTTATTCGCCCCGCAAGATCCGCCTCGGCGACAAGTCGCTCGCGGGCTTGCGCGTGACCGGCGGGTTTCGGCCCTTGCCCGTCGATGACCTCGCTGCAGCCCTGGCTAAGGCCTTTTCGCTGCGGGTCGAACATGGCCCGCAAGGTGACCTGATCCTCCGCCGCCAGTGATGTTCGGGCCGCGCGAATAATTTCGGGCGGGTTTTCCGCGCAACCTCGTCTCGCACCCCAGACCGTCAGATCGACGGCGCTGAAATGGGGAGCGGACGATGCGAATTGGAAAAGTGAGCGCACTTGCCTTGGCGGGGGCTGCGACGGTGATGGTTGCGCCGGTGGCGCTTGCGCAAGAAGCCCGGCAGTTCGACCTGCCGAGCCAGGACCTCGGCGCATCGCTGCGCATGGTCGCCCAGCAGTCGGGCATCGAGGTCATCGCGCCGACCGACCTCGTCGCCGGCCATCGCGCGCCAGCGCTCAAGGGGAGGTTCCTGCCCGTCGAGGCGGTGTCCCAGCTGCTGCGTGGGAGCCGGCTGCGCGCCGTCCTGGTGGGGAGCACGCTGGTCGTTCAGCGCGACGACGCGCCCCAGGAACAAGATCTCGCCGAGGGCGATGGAATGATCCTCGTCACCGGCACGCGAATCCGGGGCAGCGGTCCGGTCGGCGTGCCGGTCATTACCATCGACCGCAAGGCGATCGACGAGAACGGCTTTTCGACGACCCAGCAGATCGTCCAGTCGATTCCGCAGAACTTCAGCGGGGGCGCCATCGAGGGCACCAGCGCGCTGATCACCAGTGCCGGCAACGGCAATGTCAGCCGAGGGGTCGGGGTCAACCTCCGTGGACTAGGCCAGAACTCGACCCTGGTGCTGATCAACGGAGACCGTCCCCCGCTCGGAGGCTTTTCGGGCACCTTCTCCGACCTCTCGGTCATTCCCGCCTCCGCGATCGAGCGCGTGGAGATTGTGCCGGACGGCTCGTCGGCCATCTACGGTTCGGACGCGGTGGCGGGCGTCGTGAATGTCGTGACCCGCAATAATTTCCGCGGAGCTGAATCGAGCTTCCGCATCGGCACCGCCGATGGCGATGCGCAGGAGTATCAGTTCAGCCAGCTTTTCGGCCTGCGCTGGTCGAGTGGCAATGCGGTCGTCGCCTATGAACTTTATCACCGCGACAATCTCTCCGCCGATGACCGTCCCTATATCTCCGATGACCTTCGTCCCTTTGGCGGCGGAGATTATCGCGGCAATTATTCGAGCCCGGGCACCATCGCGGCGGGCGGCGTCAACTTCGCCATCCCGCGAGGCCAGTTCGGGAACGGGCTGACCGCGGCGCAGCTCACCCGCGGGGCTGTAAACCGCGGCGATGGCTGGGTCGGCGCCGACATCCTGCCGGAGCAACAGCGCCACTCGCTGTTCGTCTCGGTCAGTCAGGACCTGACCGATAATCTGCGCTTCTACGCGCGCGGGCTGGCGACATGGCGGAAGTTTGACGTGGCGGTGCGGAGCGGCACCGATTCCAGACGCACCGTCCCGGTGACCAACCCCTATTATGTCGATCCCATCGGTACGCGCCTGCCGATCGGCGTGAACTACAGCTTCGTGCGGGACCTCGGCAATGAACGCTATCGCGGCGATGTGCTCGCTTATGGCGGCACGGCCGGGATCGAGCTGACGCTCGGCAGCTGGTCGGTCGATGCGCACGGCACCTGGGGACGGCAGGTCGAGCGCTATGACTATCTCAACCGGGTCAACAGCGCGCGGCTGGCGCTCGCGCTCGCGGACACCAACCCCGCGACCGCGTATAATCTGCTAGGTGACGGGCCTTCGACAAATCCGGCTACGATCGCCTCGATCCGCGGCTACACCAAGAGGCGCTGGGACGCGCTTGTCTGGTCGGGAGCGGTGCGCGCCGATGGTCCGCTGTTCGCGCTACCGGCGGGCGACGTGCGTCTCGCTATCGGCGGTGAGTATCGGGAGGACCGCTACCGCGACCGTGAGAACATCTCCTATACATCCACGCTTGGACCACGCACCAATGCGCTGACGCCGCTTCCGGGGCCGCGGATCGTCAAGGGCGCCTATGCGGAGCTGCGCGTCCCGGTGTTCGGCGAAGCCATGGCGGTCCCCCTGTTCCGCCGTCTCGACCTGTCGGCCGCGGTGCGTACCGAGGACTATAGCGACTTCGGCAGCACGACGAATCCCAAGGTCAGCCTTGCCTGGGAGCCGTTCGGGGGCGTGGCGCTGCGCGGCAGCTACGGCAAATCGTTCCGCGCGCCTGGCGTGACCGAATTGCGCCAGGACCCCGACACGTTCGGGCACTTTGCCTATGCGGTGGTCGATCCGCAGTCCCCCACCGGCATGTCGAACATCATGGTGATCCGGGGAAACGACCCGGACCTGGGCCCGGAGCGCGCCACGACCTGGACGCTCGGCGCGGACCTTAAGCCAGATGCGCTGCCCGGCCTGCGGGCAAGCGTCACCTGGTTCAGCGTCAAGTATCGCGACCGGATCGCCTCGGTTGCGTCGAGCGTCACCAATTATCTCATCAACCGGGACATCTATGCGCCGATCCTGACCTTCAATCCTTCCGCTGCGCATATCGCCGAGCTGTTCGCGTCGCCTTACTATCTGGACCTGGCCGGTATCCCCGCGACTGCGCCGATCCTGGCGATCGCCGATGCGAGGACCCGCAACCTCTCGATCGTGAAACAGACCGGGCTCGACCTGGATCTGCAATATGATTTGCGCCTCGGCGGCGGCGACGCTTCGATCGGGGGCACCGCGACCTACATCTTCGGGATCAACCAGTATCTGACCGCGACCTCTGCTCCGGTCGACGTGGTCGATACCGTGGGCAACCCGATCGACCTCCGCGTTCGCGGGCGCGCGACCTGGACCAAGGGCGGGTTCGGCGCGGCGCTGTTCGTCAATTATGCGGACGGCTATCGCAACCGGACCACGTCTCCCGAGCAGCGCGTCTCGTCCTGGACGACCTTCGACCTCAACCTGAGCTACAGCTTCCAGCAAGGCTCGGGGCCGCTCAAAGGCCTGCGTGTGGCGCTCAATGCCAGCAACCTGCTCGACTCCGACCCGCCCTTTGTCAGCTATGTCGTCGGCACGCTTGCGGTCGGCTTCGACGGTGAGAATGCCAACCCGATGGGCCGCTTCGTAGCCCTGCAGGTCACCAAGTCATGGTGAAGCGTTCTCTGTCTATCGCCGGCTGGGCCTTGCTCGCCTGCATGACCGGGGTGGCGCACGCAACGCCCCCGGCATGCGGGGAGCGCCTGTTGCCGCCCTCCCCCGGGGCGGCAACAGGCCAAAGGCCGATCACCGCGCATGACCTGATCGAGCTGCGCGACTTCGGCACCATGTTCGACACAAGCCGGAGGCCCTCGTTCAGCCTGTCTCCCGACGGCAGGTACGCGGCGCTGATCCTGAGGCGTGCCGATCCGGAGCGCGACGATTATTGCTTCGGGGTCATGCTGGTGCCGCTGGACGGGAGGGCGGATCCGCGGCTGCTCGACGTCGGCGGCGAGTTCATCCAGGCGGTCACCGACCCCTATGGTGTGACCGGCGTCCCTTCGGGACTGCCGGTGACCGAGCCACCGGTCTGGTCGCCCGACGGGACGACGCTTGCCTATCTGCGCCGCGACAAGGGCCAGACGCAGATCTGGCGCGTGGGACTGGACGGCGCGCCTGCCAGGCAGATCACGCAGCTGACGACCGAGCCGCGCAACCTCGCCTGGAGCAAGTCCGGCTCGATCCTGCTCTTCACGACGCGGCGGTTGTTCGATGCGGGCGTCGACGAGATCGAGCGGGAAGGGCGCTCGGGCTTCCTCTATGACGAGCGCTTCTGGTCGGTGGCTTATTCCCGGCCAACGCCCCGGCTGCCCCTGCCGACCGAGATCAATGCGCTTGACCTTGCTACGGGCGGGCCCCGTATCGTCACGAGCGAACAGGCGGCGATCTTGCGGGGCGAGCGCTCCATGCAGATCCCCGCAGAGGCCCGAATCTCTGCGACATCGCCGTCCGCAGGCCTCGCCTGGGTCGCCAGCGAGCGCGCCGATCGTCCACGCGGGCCGACCTTGCTGCGCGTCCAGGCAGCCGGGAAGGAACTGCCCTGCCACGGCGAGGTATGCCATGAGCCGATCGCCGGGCTCTGGTGGAACGCCGAGGATATGCTGTTCATCCTGCGCGGCGGCAATGCTGACAATGGTGGTCGCAGCGCGCTCTACCGATGGCGCCCGGGGGCCGAACCGGGCCCGCGGCTGTTGCTCGATACCGAGGATTTCCTCGCGGGGTGCGGACTGGCTGGCACCAGCCTGATCTGCGCTCGCGAAAGCGCCACCCGGCCACGCGTCCTCGTCCGCATCGATCCGGGGACCGGCAGGAGCACGACGGTGTTCGATCCAAATCGGCAGTTCGCCGAAGTCCGTCTTGGCAAGGCCGAGCGGCTGACCTGGACCGACCGCGACGGCGTGCGCACCTATGGCGATCTGGTGCTTCCGCCGGATCACAAGCCCGGCCAGCGCCATCCCCTCATCGTGGTGCAGTATATCTCGCGGGGTTTCCTGCGCGGCGGGCAGGGCGATGAGTACCCCATCCAGCTGCTCGCATCGCGCGGCTACGCAGTCCTCAATTTCAACTGGCCTGCCGAAGCGCCTGCCGCCGCGGCCACCGGCAGCGACGAAGCGGCCCAGCGCGTCAAGGTCAGCAACTGGTCCGGCCGCCGCCGCATCTTCACCGCACTCGAAGCAGGCATCGACACCGCGATCGCCAAGGGCGTCGTCGATCCCGCGTTGATCGGGATCACCGGCTTGAGCGACGGA
Organism: Sphingomonas sp. G-3-2-10; assembly: GCF_012927115.1. Lineage (NCBI taxonomy): Bacteria > Pseudomonadati > Pseudomonadota > Alphaproteobacteria > Sphingomonadales > Sphingomonadaceae > Sphingomonas > Sphingomonas sp. G-3-2-10. The sequence goes on from NZ_JABBFY010000002.1 coordinate 670,081, forward strand.
GCAAGCACGGTCCAGTTCGCGCTGATCAACTCCACGCGGTTCAAGGCGGCGATCATGTCGACCTGCTGCGACGATCCCAACGCCGTGTTCAATGCGGGACCCGGTTACGGAAACAATGTCGTCAAGGATGTAGGATATCCTCCCGCCGGCAGCGATGGTCGCGCCTTCTGGCGGCCCCAGTCGATCGCCGTCAATGCGGATCGCCTCAAGGTGCCGCTACTCATGCATCTTCCGGACGGCGAGTTTCGCATGGCTCAGGAAGCCTTTGCCGCGCTCAGGAGCCATGATGCTCCGGTCGAGATGTACGTCTTCCCGGACGAGTGGCACACCAAGCATCATCCGGCGCATCGCCTTGCCATCTATGGTCGCAATATCGCCTGGTTCGACTTCTGGCTGCGCGGTCTGGAGTCCGACGACCCCGAGCGCTCCGCCGAGATCGCGCGCTGGAAGCTTCTGCGCGACGCATCAGCGCGGGCGCTGTGATGACCGGTCCTCCCAGTGGCGCAGCCATGCCTCGACTTCGACCAGCGCCATGAGCTCGGGGAGGGCCTCGGCGTCGGCGAGCGGGCCCTCCAGAACCCGCACTACACGGTCATGGTGGAGCAAATGTTGCCGCGCGAGCGAACCCTCGAGCAGCATGTCGCGCATGGCGCGCAAGTTCGCCCTGATCATGCGATAGGCAAGACTGCTGAACGAGACCTTGGTGCGGCGATCGATGACTGCCGCGGGTAGCGCCGGCCGAAATGCCTCGCGCGCCACCGATCGATTATTGCCGCCCGCGCACCAATGCCAGCTCGGGATCGCGATGCAGATCTCGGCGATCGGCTGCGACATCAGCGGAGATAGAAAAGGGGCGATGGCTTCGCGGCCATAGCCTTCAAGCTGATTCTGGATGCCGATAATCGACCAGACATGTTTGCGCTTGGCCGGCGGAGTTCCGTCCGGCGCGGCGATCCATGGATTGCCCTCCGGCCAGGGCAGCGCGTCGCGTGCATGACGGGCCAGGAACGCGTTGGTCATCGGCTTTGGCATGTGGGAGCCCGCCGCGAGCCCCCGCCTGATGGCAAAAGCCAACACCTTCCAGATGTTGGTCCGCGTGAGCTGGGCGATATCGCCGGCCGTCTCGAACACGCCTCTGCCGATCCCTTCCTCCCTCAGGCGATCGATCACGGGCAAGGCGGAGTGAGTGAGGCAGAACATGCTGTCGCCGCCGCCTCCGCCGAGAAAGGCGTCCGCTCCTAGCGATTGGGCCAGCGCCTGGAGCGGGCGGTCGAGCGCCTGTGAGAATGCCCGCGCGCAGGGTCTCGGCAGATTATGGGCATCGCTATGCCCGACATCGACGGTCGCCGCATCGGCCACAAGTTCGATCAGATCGTAGCCGAGATGCTCGGCGGCGGCGCGCGCCCAGGGGAGCTCGCTCGCGTCTCCCGCTGCGGGACCGAAGGTCACGCATTGCGCCGCCGGACTGCCAGGCCGTAAGCCGGCGGCGACGATCGAGGAATCGAGCCCCCCGGAGATTTCGATCAGCGGCCGCTCGAAACATTGCCCCCATGCGTCAAGCGTCGCCATGGCGACGGCTCGCAATCGGCGGACGCCCTCCGCACGATCGGTGATTTGGGCCTCCCGACCGGCGAACCACCAGGGCGACCACACGCAGCGGCTGGTCGCGCCATGGTCGCGGATATCGAGCGCAACTCCGGGCAGCACCTCGCTTATGCCGCGCAGGGCGGTCCTCGCAGGGCGAAAGTCGCGATAGACAAGCGATTGCGCGACGATTGTCCAGTCAATGTCCGGTTCGAACAGTCCGTGCGCGAAAAGCAGATCCGGCCGGCTGGTCACGATGTGAACGCCGTCGATTTCGGCATAGTAGCAAGCGACCAGGCCCGAAGGGTCACGCACGACCTCGATGCGGTCGTCGAAGACCCGGATTGCGACATATCCGCCCCAGTAGCTGCTCATCAGGTCGGCCGCCGGGATCGCAGCAATGCCTGAGCTGGTGTATTCGGTGACCCGCGCATTGTCGTCGCGGCGGAACATATGGCCCCAGACAATTCCCCGGTCGTGAGAGAGGACAAGCTGCGCGGCGCCTGGATCGCCGAGGACGCACAACCCCTGCGCATCGACCAGTTCGGTCATGGATGTCGCTCGCATTCTCTCGCGAATGGGGCGCAACCGTTCGGCACCCTCAGCCCCGGCGAATCCGATAAGGGCTAGGAAGGGTGCATTGTTCATAGGGCCAGGATCGGCGTGAAGCCCGACACATGATCGTAGCTGTCGTTGAGGATGCTGTGCCGGGTCTGCAGCCAGCAATGTGCAGCGAAGGGCTCGGGAGCGATTCCGAAGACCAGCTGCGATCCTATCCCGCGGCTGGCAAGCCAATGGTCGAGGGCCAGCGAATCGAGCAGGCAATTGCGCGCGATCGGCACCATCCGCCTCGCCCGCTCGAAGGCAAAGGCTTCGACGAGTGGAGATCGTGGATCGTCGGGGTCTGGAAGCGGTGACCGGCTCCGCAGGCCAGTCAGGATTCGGTTCAGCGACAAGGTATGCAGCGCGACCCTTGCCGATGCCACACGTAGCGCCACCCGAAAGGGCCGTCCGTCTCCAATCGCGGAAGCGTCGATCTGCATGAGACCACTCGGGATGCTCACCCGTTCCCTCAGAACATTGATCGGATCGGGATCGCCGGCGCGGAGGATGCGTGCGCGAGAAAGGGTGTAGAGTACGCCCTTTGGCGTGACCCCGGCATAATTGCGGTTCAACCAGGCGAGCATCTCGGGCGCTGGACCGGCGGGCACGCGGAAATACCTGTCCTGCCGGACATCGAGGACAAACAATTTGTCCGACGCGACGCAGGCGGTCGCGTGTGGCAGGATGCGCCAGAACATTCCGGGTGCCGTTTCCCTCATAGCGTGGGGCCGGCCGAACCTCGCGGTCGGCCCAGCGAACGATCAGTCTTCGGAAACGCCCTGCGGCAGCATGTATCCGATGAACTCGAAGATGCCGGTGCAGTAGCCCTGGGTTTGGACGCTCGCAGCGCCCAGGTCGATCAGGTCGGCGGATTGGTCTTCTTCGCGATGCATGGAAACCTCCCTCTGAGAGAATGGCAATGAGACGGGAGGCGCCGGCCCGGTTGGGACCGGACCGGCGCCTTGCGGGTCAGTCGTCCGACAGGCCCTCGCGCTCGATGAGTCCGACGACGTCGTACTTGCCCTCGAGGGCGCCCTGCGTCTCGACGCTGGCAACGCCGAGGTCGATCAGATCGATGGTTTCGTTGGGTTCGCGGTCCATGGTCTTTCTCCGGTCGCGGGATGCGACCACGAGAAGATTCGACATGGCAGCGGTTATAAGAAGTTTATAATCGGATTATAATCGAGTGCCGGTTCAGGCGGCATCGCGCTGCCGGATTAAGTCTGAAACGACTTTCATCCGCCGAAGATGATAGCGCCGTATTGCCTGCGGAAGACCGGCATCAATCTCGGCGAGCGCATCCAGTTCACCAATCAACGGCTCAAGGATTTGCGGCTCGACAAGCCGATATGGGTGCAATCGATCGCCGGCGCCGGCTATGGCAGAGCGGATTTCGCGATTGGGCGCCATCGCGCCGATACGCTCGAAGAGCTGCGCCGTCCTGCCCGCAACCGTGTCGTCATCGAATTCATCCGTCGCAAGCGGCTGCCGGGCAGTCCGAACAGCCATGAGGACAAGCGTGGAATGCCACTCGTACAGATCGCGCAACGCCGCTTCGCTGAAACGGGGTACGTGGAAGCCTTCGCCGGCGCTGGACTCGACCAGGCCTTCGCCCACAAGACGGTGGAGGACATCGCGGACCGGGGTCATGCTGACCCCAAGCGCCTCGGCCAGTCGGTTCGCCTCGAGGCGGGTGCCGGGCGCATAACGGCCTTCGCGTAGCACTTGCTTCAGGGTCGCATAGCTTCGCTCCATCGCCTGGATCGGGCTCATGGTAAACTTTCCTGCCCGGCACGGTGCGCGGCCACGGCTTCGGCCTGGTCGGGCCTCAGCGCGTCCACCGCGCCGATATGGTCGGGAAGATTGTCGGTAAGGAGAAGCGACGGGCATACGCCCTCATAGTTGCCGAGGTTCGGCCGGTGCTGACGGTAGCCGACCAGACCGGCCAGTTCGGGAGCGAAACCCCGCGCGACCGCGGGCGGATAAGCCAGCCACTGATTCTCATACGGCTTGAGCCACCCCAGACAGTAACTCGCGACCACCGCCTTGCGGACCTCGTTGCTGCGGTTGGCTCCAGCCCCGTGCAGCGTCGATCCCAGGAACAGGATGGCGTCACCCGGGCCGCACGCGGCGACGGTCGATTGCTCGGGCACCGCATCGCTCAATGCTTCACGGCCATGGCTGCGGGGGTAAATGATCGTCGCCCCATTCTCGACCGTGAAGGGGATCAGCGGCCACATCACGTTTACCAGATACTCGACCTCGCCCTTTACGCCCTGCCACATGTCCTGATCCCGGTGTGGGAACTGGGCCGGGGCTCCGGGGTGAAGCGCGATCGCCTGCATCAGGTTGAGCTGTAGCGTGTCGCACCATGGCGAGAGGACCTCTTCGATAACCGCGAGGATGAGTTCTTCCCGGGCGAGCGCCGCTGCGTGCGGTGAGCGCTTCAACAGGCTTCCGAACCGCTTGGTGCGTCCGCCATAGAAATCGCCCCGGCAAAAGGGTGTCGCATCGTAGATCGGTGCCAGATCAACGGCGAGCGCTTCGATGATTGGCCGCGGCAGTGCATTTGCGATGACGCACCAGCCCTCGCTGGTCAGCTGATCGAGTGCGGCGTCAAGGCCCGCTGGCCGGATCCTAGGTTCCTGTTTCATGGCGCGTCCTCAACCGTTGGCGGCGCGGCGCGCCGGCATTTCCTGGGACGGGATCGGCGACCAGACCCCGCCAGCGGCCAACTCGGCGGGTGTCTGCGGCGTGATCGTGATCTCGAGCGCGCCGAGGAGCGCCCCTTGGCACGGGAGCGGCTCACCCAGAGCGCGGCATTGCCAGCCGAAGCTCAGGATCTGCTGTAGCCACGCCATCTCGGCGACGCCGGTATAGGTCTCGATGCCGGTTTCGAGCGCATGGACGGCCAGGGCGGATACGAGCTGATTGCGGACCTGCCGCCGCTCTGCGGACCGCAGTTGGCGGCCCAGGCAAAATCTGGTGATTTCCCAGATCCGAGGACCCCGCGGCACTTCCTCGTCGCAAAGCGACTGGAACAGCGTATCGAGGATATGCGGCCGCGTCGTGGGCAGCAGGCGGGCGGAGGCGAGATGCGACCGATCCATGTCGGTGATGATCAGGTAGCGGGCGTGCGGATCGTCGAACTGATCGATCTCGTATCGCCCGTCCAGGACCGGCAGGTCCCATTTCAGAAGGTCAACGAAAACGCTCTTCCGAGCGGCGAACATCGAGCGATAGACGGCGTCGGGGACACCGCCGGCGGTTGAATCGACCAGGAGAACCATGGGACGAGCCCCTCAAATTGCTGAGGGGCAAGCATCCCGATCCGAGCGCCAGCGCGGTATTCCAAGAAATGGGGATAGCGTTAGCGCTTCAGGATCTCGGAGAAGCTGATCAGTCCGTCGAACAAGGCGCGGACAGCAATCCAAGAAATGGGGATAGCGTTAGCGCTTCAGGATCTCGGAGAAGCTGATCAGTCCGTCGAACAAGGCGCGGACAGCAAGAAGCGCGCGCTTCTGGACGCCGTATCGCTCGCGGGCATGCTTGAGATGCTGGATGACGGTTTCATGGCCCACGCCGAGGATGACCGAAATCTCCCAGTCGGTCTTCCCGCGCGCCGCCCACAGGACGCAATCCCGCTGGCGGTCCGTCAGGATTGGAGCGTTGGCGACCGCGAATTCGCGCGCGCCCGACAGCCTGCGTGCCGCCTCGAAGGCGAACCCGCCGATGAGCTGACAGATGAAGTGGAACTCGGCTGGGAATGCTTCGCCCGCGCCTACGGCGAACGAGCAGGAGCCGAGCGTCTCACCCGGGATGCTGGATGGTACGGTGAAGCCGTCTCCGATGCCGACCCGATGCGCCTGCTCCAGGATGAATCGATCCTCCGGCGTCAGCTTGATCAACTCCGGCACACTGGTCCACGGAAAGCCGATGCCCGCGATGTGCGATGCGCGGTGGATGGGATCGGACTTGCCGAGACCGTTTGAGTCGAACCAATCCTGCCAGCACGGTGGGTAGTTATGGATGCGAACCGCGAGGACATCCGCCCGCCGGAAGTCAATATGATGGGTCAGGGCGAAATATCGAACGCCCATGCTTTCGCAGCAGTCGAGCAACGCAGCGCGAAGCACGTCGATGCTGTCCGCCGACCGCGCATCTTCTACGAACGCCTCCGCTAAAGCGAATCTCACCATAACACCCTGGCCGACCGCGCTATGGGGCCCTCGACCCGCCATCTCGCAATGCGGCACAATCGGGCTCGTAGGCGCACACCTTCTCAAGGATGTCACCTGAGCGGATAATGCGTAATTCTCCACCCACTCAGTTATAATGTCAAACATGGATCAATTTCGGAGTCTACCGCCTCGCTTCACACGCGATAACCTTTGAATTACTCACCCATTTACCTGCCCACTCGCTCCCGGACCCGACCTCACCATTGGAGGCAATCTTCTGTTTATTCAGCCGCGCGCCAGTCGACCATTGCGGTTGGCGCACAGTCTGGCGTTGAGCAGATCGGTTGCGTCGCTTTGTTGAAAGCGCGTGATTCGAGCCGATGAGAAAGCGATGCCAAGGGCACGCACCTAGCCGGTGCCGGGACGGCGAAAGCGAGGACCCCGAGCGGTTCAAAGCGCCGATGGTCGGCCTGGACGATGCGAATGGCCGGTTCCGGTTGACTTTCACGTCTAGCGGAACGGTAAAAATCGGGACGCCAAGGCGACCGGCAGCACAACCGAGACCGGTCCGGCTGCTTGGGCCAATTGCGCACGCGCCATGTCTGGCATTCGGAACCGGGAAAGCTGCCATTTCGAGGCAGCCTGTGAACGACCGCTGATGGCTAGTGAGCGGGCGTGGGCTTGGTAACTCCCATCCAGCTCACTCTAATCAGATCGGTGACTATCGTCTGCCGCGACTGCGATCAGCACCGCACGCAACAATCGCTCGATGAATAACGGGTGCCCACTCCTTACCACACTCAAGCGCCTACCTCTCTCACTGCCAATCATATGCATCGCGATCGGTGCCGGCGTCTTCCTGCTGCCAACGATATCGCTCCAGCCGCTTCCGCTTTCGGCCTGATGTCGGCTTGCTATATTGAGGAGGGTGCGTGCGATCCGCCGCCGACTTTCCCGCAACCCAGCAGCTCCTGGCCTCGCCAAGTTCGCGGCCAGCTGGGATCGCGTCGAGGACGCCTAGGCAAGGCCGCATCCTGATATCATGTCGGGTCTTGATGGACGGGAAAGACAAGCGCAGAAGCAGGCATGCGATCCCTAGCCGCGCTTTCGTCAGTCCTGCTCCTCGCCCTCTCCAGCTGTGCGACACCGCCCACTGGCGCCCCGGTCGAGACCGTTCGAGCCGAACGCCCGCTCAAGCTGGCGAGTTGGAACCTCGAATTCCTGGCGGAAAGAGAGGGGGTCGGCTGCCAGCCGCGGACCGCTGCCGATTATGCGGCGATGCGCCGCATCGCCGACAGCTTGAATGCCGATGTGATCGCCTTCCAGGAAGTGGAGTCGGTCGCAGCGGCTCAGCGCGTATTCGACCCGGCCAAATACGACATCGTGATGGAAGATCGGCCCGGCAAACCAAGCGGCACCTGCGGCGGCTCCAACTCCAGCCAGACTGTCATTCGCCAGGCGGTCGGCTTTGCAATCCGCAAGGGACTGGCATTCGACCGCAATCCCGACGTCACCTCGCTGATGATCGACAATCCACAACTACGTTCCGGGGTGGACATCACGCTACGCGCCGCCGGGTATGCGCCGATCCGGCTGCTCGTCATCCACCTCAAGTCCGGGTGCTTCGCCGGCAGCGACCGGCCCGCCTGTCCGGTCCTGCTCCAGCAGATCCCGGCGCTCGAAGCGTGGATTGACCAAGCGGCGCGCGATGCCCATCGCTTCGCGGTGCTCGGCGACTGGAACCGGCGCCTGGGGCTGCCCGGCGACCTGCTCTGGACCGAAATCGACGATGGCGATCCGGCCAATGCCGACCTCCTGCTTTCAGACGCAGGCACCGACCCGCACTGCGATCCGCGCTACGACAGCTTCATCGACCATATCGTGCTCGACCGACGCAGCGGGGCCGAGCTGATAAAATTCTCCGAGACGCTCTATGCGCCCGGCGAGAAGCATTATTCGGATCATTGCCCGATTACGGTGACGCTCAGCCGCTAGGCAGATTGCGTGGTCCCGGGCTCCGTAAGAGGTTATTCTCTCTAGCGTCGCACGAGGCCTAAGGACGCCCAACACTCGCCGTGGCTTTCCTGACCCGCCTTGCGCGGACAGCATGATGGATCGAGCTACATGGCGTTCGCTCGAGCTCTCAGAAACTTGTCGCAGTTCCGCCACCGGTTCGTCCATGCGAAATCGCGAGCAGCCGGGCCTTCGAATTGATGCAGGTCGTCGAAAGATGCCGGGGAATCAGGTAACTGCGGCATCTTTCGACAGGCTAGTTATGGACGTCCGGCACACCATCGCCTTCATTTTGATCGCTGCGATTCTTCTCGCGCTCGCTGGCTTGAGCCTGACGTGGATGAAGCGCCGAAAACGCGAGCGGGAAATATGGACGGGGTCGCGGCGAAAGAGACGGAGACCCTGATCGTGAAGCTGGTGGGTTTTCAGGGCAACTGCGACCTTTCGCGTCCCACGGCCGCCGATGTGGCGACCTTCGCGAACCTGGTATTCCGCGCGATCGCACTCAAACTGGAAATCTCGAACGCGGTGACGAAGAACGGGCTGGCCGGACATCTTCATCAGGCGGCGGAATATCGCGAAGACGAGCCGGTCGCAGATTTCATCCATCGCTTCCTCAAGTCCGTGGCAGCCGCGGAGAGCTGAAACTCTTCACCTGCTTTTTCGACGCGACGATGCGTGCACAGGTCATTCAGCGCAGCAACGTACTTTTCTCCGCGAGATCGTTCCGGATTGTGGTCGCAGCGACACCGGCTTCACCCATTGCGTGGCTGATCTGATCAAGACCCTTCGCGACATCGCCAGCCGCATAGAGTCCGGCGACCGTCGTACGCTGGTGATCGTCGACGACAAGGCAGCCGTCTTCGCTCGCCTCGGCGCCGAGCATGACCGCAAGCTCCGAGCGGATGACTGAGCCCAGCGCTGGATAGAGACTGTCAAAGGCCAGTTCGCCTTCGGCCGTCGGCACCAGAATCCGGTCGCCTTCGATCCGCAACGGCTTGCAGGGGCCATCGACCAGCGCGATACCTAACGAGCCGAGTTGGTCGCGCGCCGCTCGCGCAAGGCTGTGCGGCGCATCCGGCGCGATCAGCGTTACCTCCTTGGTATACATGCGCAGGAATTTTGCTTCGCGGGCACCGTGATCGCCGGTACCGATGACCGCAATCTTGGCGTCGGTCACTTCGTAGCCGTCGCAGATGGGGCAGTAGCGCAGCAATCCCCTGGCCAGCGCCGCATCATGCATCTCGGGCGACATGTACGGCCGATTGTTGACCACGCCGGTCGCAAGCAGAACAGAGCGCGCGCGTATCTCCGCGTCTCCCAGATGAACACGAAATATTCCGTCCGACCGTTCGAGCATCTCGACTAGGCCATCTGTCACTTCGACCCCGAATTCCGATGCCTGTGCACGCATGCGCTTAAGCAGTTCCGCTCCGGGGATGCCACCTGGATAGCCGGGATGATTATGCGTCCGCGGGATTAGCGCAGCTCGGCTCTGGCCTGCATCGATCAGGCGGATCGAGAGATGAAAGCGCGCGAGGTAGATCGCCGCGGTGAGGCCCGCCGGTCCCGCGCCGATCACGATACAGTCGATTGGGTCATCCATGCCTTGCCAAAGCCATGAACCTGCCGCGCGTTCCAGGCGGACCTCGTTCGGCCTGCAGCCGAAAGCGAAGCCGCTGGCACCTGGTGATGACCCTGCCCTCCGTGTCAGGAAAGCGAGCCCCGCGGGATCAAGCGCCGAACGAATCAGAACAGCCAGGTCAGGCACCCCCAGATGCCGGCGAGAATCGAACCGGACAGCAGAAGGCCGAGCAGGAGCGGTTCGATCACGCGCGCGAGTTCCCGAAGCCGTCGACCACCCATCCTGCGATTGCCCTTGGACCAAATCTGCGCGCACCATCCCTGCGTCGGTTCCCTTGGCTCCTGACCTAGCGTAACAGACGCCATGCATGCCACAGACTGATTGGGAGCAGTTTGCAGAACGAGCGAAGTCGCTCACCGAGCGGCAACGCTCCTGTCTCCGCTTGCTCGGCCAACTCAAGGATCCCAATCAGATCGCCGAGGATCTCGGCATCAGTCTCCGCACGGTGGAAGGTCATCTCGCGGGTGCGCGGTCCACGCTCGGCGCCTCAAGCAGCCGGGAGGCGGCCCGCCTGCTGCGGGCATTCGAAGAGCGAGGCGGCACGTACTCTGTACGCGAGCAAATTTCCCGCGTTGAGTTACTGGTTGCGGTTCCGGCAGTCGAACCCTCGCAGTCTGACGGGGAACCGGCCGACGATGCGCTCGGGGGTTTGAAAGTTCGGGAGATGCCGAAGCCATATGTCGCACTTTCTCATGCCTCCCACCCGCACAGTTGGTCGCCCATTCCCGGACCGGAACGGAGTCCGCGAAGTATCCCTCCATTTCGCCGCTTCGCTCTGATCGCTTTGCTGGTGTTCGGCCTTGGGGCTGGCATCGGTATCGCCGTTCTGACTGTCGCGGGCCTGATCGTAACGCTCGATCACCCGCGTCCCTAAACGCTTAGTCTGAAAGGCCGCGTGGACTCCATGTCCTGCGGTACGGGTAGTCTATGTCTGAAATCGTTAATCACGGCGTCGCGAAGGCGGTGCGCAGCCTTTATACCGCCGAACTCAACGCCGACGCCAATATCGAATCCTACGCCAGCCTGATCGTCTCGATCGCGCGTGGACGTCAGGCTACAGGGCTTCCTTTCGGGGCGACCCAGGCCGCGCTGGACGAGGCTGGTCAGGCTATTGCTTGCTCGCTCCAGGGGCGGCGTCACCTCGTCAAAGCGCATGCGAGCCTGCTTATGACGGTGCAGGCGCACGACATCGATATCACCGGCCATGGAGATATCTTTCCGTGGTGCCCGAACGCGAGCGGTGACGCTTCGCTGATCGCCCCGATGAGTGTCACTGCCTAGCGGACCTGTGCCTTGACCGGGCCGCCCTCCGATGGTCCGGTCAAGGCATGTGGAATGTCGTCGCCTATCTTGTGCTCCTTCTCGGGACCTGCCTGTACGCGGTAAGCCGGGGGGGCGCGCCTGAGCGTATCGCCGCGGCGATCATTCTGGCCGCTGTCGTCCTTACCTTTGTCGCGGCCCGGCAATGGCGCTGGGCATTTACCTCGAGCGAGACCGGCATCCTGACGGTCGATATCGTCATGCTGATTGCCGTGATCGTGCTCGCGGTGCGTGCGGACCGGTACTGGCCGATGTGGATGGCAGCGTTTCTGGGTCTTGGCATCGAACTGCAATTTGTGATGTGGGCCGCGCCGGAGCGACACGTCGAAATCTACAGGGTCCTCCACTTTTGGAACGCCTATCCGACCCTTCTGCTGCTGGCGATCGGGACGTGGCGCCACCAGGCACGCCTCGCGGAGAAGGGTGTCGATCCCTCCTGGAGCGACTTCTCGCTCCCGCATGCGGCGCCCCAGCCGGGGAAATAGCCCGCCGCCTCATCGCGCGGTTCGGGAGCTTGTCGGCAACGCTTGCTGCCCCTGCGTCCGAGCTGGCGACCGCGGCGCGGGATTGCGAGTGCGCGGTGCCGATCATCGTCGCGGTTCATGACGCGATGCTCTGGTCCCTGCGCACGCATCTCGATGAGCGCCCACTAATGGGCAATGATCTGGCGGTGATGAACTATCTAAGCTGCGCTCAGGGCTTCGCGCACCGGGAGATCGTTCGCATCCTCTATCTCGATTCCGGCAATCGGCTGCTGGTGGATGAAGAGGCGGCGCGAGGGACGGTAGACGAAGCCCCGATCTACATCCGCGAGATTCTCCGCCGAGCACTCGAGCTGGGCGCGACCGGGATCATCATCGCCCATAATCATCCATCGGGAGACGCAACCCCCAGCCGCCCGGACCGTAGCATCACCACGCTGCTCGCGGCTGCGGCCAAGCCGCTTGGCATACGTCTTGTCGACCATGTGCTCGTATCTCGCGATCAGGCCGTCAGCTTTCATGCGCTTGGGTGGATCTAGACAGGTTTCGCTTTGGCGATTTGGAACGAGTTTCCGCCCGTATCGCCCAGGCTCAGTGAGCCGGACTTGTGGAGTGAGAGGCTCGCAGAAGATTGGAGATGTCCGCCTCTGTCGACACCGACTGTTCGATGACGCAGCGCAATCCGAGACCGTCGAATTCGCGATAGGGGCTTGTCGACGAAACCGCGGTTATCCTGCCATCGGCCATCTCGACATAGCCCGCCGCACCCGGACGTATGGGCAGCGCCTGCTCGAAGCCGTATCGGCCCGTGGTTGCGACCACCCGCCCATCTTTGTCGACGATCGAGATGACGGAGCGTGTCGACTTCTGCATGACTGCCATGACCTCCGCTGCCTGACCTTCGAAGTCATATTCGAGGTAACATACGCCGATCACTTCCTCCGCATGACGTACCGGTGCGACGAAAATCAGCACTTTCCGGCCAGCGGACCAAGGGTTTGCCCACACGGCATCGGTGAACCAGTCCTGCCCCAGCGGTGCGGCCATAGCCTTGGTAAACTGGGATGCGCCGGTCATGTTCTCGTTGCGAACGGCAGCGTTGGCATGGGCGCATACCGGTATACTTCCGTCCTCGGCGGCCAGAAAAGCATTGAGAAAATAGGGCGAATATTCGAGCAACGCGCTCAATCTCGCATGGGCCCGTGCCTCGGCCGCGGAATCCTCGGCGCCCAGCAATATCCCGCGGACAACGGAAAAGTCGCTGGCCAGCATGCGCACATCGATCGAGCGGTCGAACAAGGATCGCGTGATCGACTGCATGATCGATTGCGCAAGCTCGACAAGGCTCGCGCCTTCGACTTCGGCGACCAGTTCATTGGCAATCGATGCCCCTGCATCGAGACCGCCCAAAATGTCGGCGCGGAAGCGGGCCGCGGTAACCTTCGCCTGCCCCGCCAGTGACTTCACCTCTTGCGCGACGACGCCGAAGCCCTTGCCGGCATCGCCTGAACGGGCCGCCTCGATCGCCGCATTCAGGGCGAGCAGATTGGTTCGGCTGGCAATTTCATCCGTTTCGCTGACATAGGTACGCACTTCGTCGGCAAGAATGGAAAGCAGGGTGCGTATCCGGCGCGGCATAAGGACTCTTAGGCGGAAAATCCTTTAATTATAAGCTGCTAGTTAAAATGCTGTTGAGGGCGTTTATGCAAGCTCAACGCTGTGTCTTCGAGACGCAGAAGGGTCATCGCGCGTTCTGCTTGCCCAAGGGGGATGACTTCGCGCAATTGCTGGATTTGCCGTTTGCGGGCCAAGAGCCTGCCGCATCGTCGCCGAGGCCGCTGCGACTTCGTGCAGACCGCCGCCGTCGAGTCCGCCGCCGCCCATCCGGGAATCGATCGCGTCCACTCCAAAGGGAGCAGCAGCGCATTGCTGGCAACTGGCACGTTCGGTGACGGCGGGTCAGCAATAATCGGCATAAGGGAGTCACGACTTATGTGCTCCCTTTATGTTCCGAAAGATTGGGATTTCGCGTCAAGCGCTTCGCAATGCCGCCAGCCTACCACAGACGAACAGACGTGCGCGAGCAGCCGGGCGAAGTCCCGCCGCTTTGAAGTGATAGGCCAACGAGGACCAGTGGTTAGCTAGTCGCAAGGAGCGCAAGCGTTCTGTCATCGCGCTTGCCGAACCAGCGGTCGAGCGCCGCACCGGTCAGCGACCCGGCACCTGCCGCTTCGAACAAGGTCAACGAAGACCGCAGCTTCATCGCATCGATCTCTCCGAACACAGGGACGGGGTCGCTGGTCGGCAAGTCCTGCAGCGCCGCCACGCATTCCAAATAGCGTGGGCCGAGGACGGGATGCGCCAGATAGGACCGCGCCTCGGCGATCGACTGGATGCCATAGAAGCCGGCCGTCTCGCTGCGACCGAGCCCGACCAGCTGCGGAAAGATGAACCACATCCAGTGGGACCGCTTCGCCCCGCGCCGGATCTCGCCCAGCGCTGAAGCATAGCTAGACGCCTGCGCTTCGACGAACCGATCGAGCGCTCCACCCGCGGTGCTCACAACATCGTTCCTGTTTGCGCGCCCGCTGGCGGATAGACGCGAACGGGATTGAGGCTTCCCTTTGGAAGCCAGCCAAGCACATCTTTGGCGGGCACGGTCGGATCGAGCCACGCAGCCCAGCGCTCTCGCGGCAAGGGGATAATCTGCCGGTGGTGATAGGACGCGACGTCCTCCCCGGCATCCATGGTTAGCATGGTGAAGGCCTCCCCGAGCGGGCTCTCGTTCCAAATTCCAGCAATGCAGAACCAGCGATGACCGGCCATGGTGAAGAGCCATTTGTCAAAGCGCTTCTGCCCCGAGTCTTCCGGATCAGTGAACTCATAGAATCCGTCGGCGAGGATAAGGCAGCGGTTGGAAGCGAAGGTCCGACCCTCCGACCTGAAATTATAGACCGGCTTGCCTTTCAGGCCCTGGGCAGGCCAGCTCCAGCGCCGGTTGACCAGCTCCCCGCCGCCACCCGCTCTGCTGCGGACGATCGGTGCGCTATCGGTGATCTTGATGTCCTCGCGCGCTGCGACGTTGGGCATGCCCTCGCGCAAGTCGACCTTGATCTTGAGGTCGTCGAAATCTTCCATGATCGAAGCCATGTCGACCTCGAGCCGATAGTCATTGCACATCGAGTGCCTCCGATTTGCGCCACACATCTGTTCTCATTACGTTCTCACCATGAAGATGAGCCCCTTCGAGTCGGAAGCCCCTTTAGGTAGCCGCCGCCCTATCATCAGGCGGAATCCCGAGAACGTTCAAGAGATCGAAATGGTCGAAGCTGGCTGGGGCCTCCAGCCTTGGGGGGTACCGGCCGGAAAACCGTTTAAGTTCCGCCGGTCGGAGGGCAAAACATTTCCAACCCGCCGCTGCCTGATCCCGGCGAGCGAATTTCAGATCAGGAACGGCGACCGGCGGTTCCGGGTGACACTCGAGGACGGCAACTTCTTCTACTTGGCAGGCGTCTGGCGGCCGGGCAATCCGGACGGGCCGCTCAGCTATGCGGTGGTGACCATCGAAGCCAACCCGGACATCTTCTTTTACCAAGAACGCCAAGGCGCAGTCCTGCTCCGCCACAACAACATGGCATGGCTGGATTCGACCTCGCCTCAGGAGGAACTGCTCACGGCCTTGCCGGCGCGCAGCTTCGCGATCGAGGAGATAGCACCCCGCCAGCCGCAAATGCAGCAGACCGAATTGATATTCTGAGGATCAATGACATGCTTCCGATGCAGCCCGTCGCGCACCAGCACGACAGTGAGATGAGCGCGACCGACAAGCTCAATACCGTGCCGGTCAGCGGCCCCAAGCTGGAAACCGCACTCAAGGTGCTTGCCGCCCTGCCAGCGCATTTACGGATGCGACCCGCTGCGCAGGCGCTCGCGCTGCAGGCCTATGCCAGCGAAGCGGGCTTCGAGGAGGAGTTCGCATCAGCCGCGCTCCATGCGCGGGTGACCGCATTGGCCAAATGGACTGCGGTTCATGATCCGGACCGGCAATCGGATGCTAAGTCGGTCCTTGAGGCCGCCGCGCGCTTTTCGCTGGGCGACACAGAGCCGGGGATCGGATTCGAAGCAGGCGGGTTTCGGGAGCTTGTCCTCTTCATCGACGACCTGCCCTGGTAGGCTCATCCTCTTCCCGGAAATCGCCTGGTAGTCACTTAGCCGCGAGACTTCGAAAGGTGATCGAGCATAGCGGCACTTCGAGCGGCGGCGGAATCTAGATGCTGTCGCGCGCCGGGACCATGCGCGACCCACGCAGGTGGATCTAAATTCGGGATCATCGATTTTTCTCCAGTATTTGAGGCACTCGACATCAAGGAGAAGTCATTGCCCGCGCTCCGCTTGAAGGTTGGCCCTTATCATCAAGCAAAGTTTGATTAACGTTCGGAAAATTGGATCTGCCAAGCTAGGCGCCGAGCGAATTCTCCTCCTTGCCACCGGCCTGTGCCAAGAACCGCGACAGCGACTCCTTCCGCGCCTCCCGATCGAGCGCGTAGGAGTTGTTTTTGAACTGCACGCCGTTGAGAAGGCCTTCGATATAGCCCGAGATATTGTCGGCAGCCATGATCAATGCGGTATCCAGAGTGTGGATATAACGGCCCGTAATTGATCCCCTGGCGTGGCCGATCAGCGCGGCGATTGTGACCTCGGTGAATCCCAGATCGTTGGCGATGCTTGAAAAACTATGGCGCAGAATGTGCGCGGTCACGTCGCTGAGCGGCGACCCATTGAATATCCTCTTCCACCGATTGTCGAAATAGCCAAATGGCTGATCCGGAGTGCGGCCGGGGAAAACAAACTCCCCTTCCCTCAACCGCATTCGAGTTTCAAGCCGTTCGACGACGCTCAGCCCGACCGCTCGCACCGAGGCGCCTTCCTTGCTGTCGGCAAGCCGCAGGCAGCTGCCGTCGTAATCAACCTCGCTCCACCGCAGCTTGAGGATCTCGCTGCGGCGGCAGCCGGTAAGCGCCAGTTGGCGGATGATCTCGACGATGACCGCATTGTTCTCGTCCTTCGCAGCCTCAACGAGCATCGCCCCCAGAGTGCGGTACTCAGCCTCGGACAGCCGGCGGGTCCGCGCCTTACCCTTGGGGCGCTGGATGCCGTGCACAGGATTGCGCTCGATGATGCCCGCATTGACCGCGTAGGTGAGAATGCCACCCAGAAAGCCGATCGTGCGCCGGGCGGCGCCAGGACCGCCGCGCACGATCGCCTTGCCGCGGAGCTTCTTGGTCTTGATAACCGCGCGGGTCTTACCGACCGTGATGTTGTTCATCACCGTGATCAACTCGCCGCGGGTGAGGTCCTGAACCCGCCGGGTACCGAGCAGCGGGATGATGTGTCGAAGGATGCGCCCCTTGTCGATCGAAATGGTGGACGGCTTCTTCGGACGCCCGCTCTTCCCCAGGATCAGACCGGCGTCCATATCCTTGATGTAAAGCTCGCACAGCTCCTTCACCGTGATCGCCTTGTGATTGACCTTCCGGTCCTCGGCCGGGTTCTCGCCCTTCGCCACTAGGCCGAGCTGGACCTTCGCCTCACGGCGCGCAGCCTCGGGCGCCCAGACTCCGTGCAATCCGATCGTATATCGGCGGGTCCGGCCCCTTGCGCGGTATTGGATGATGTAGCTGCGCTTGCCCGACACAAACACGCGCAGGCCGAAGCCGGGGAGCTCATCGTCCCAGATGATATACTCTCGGTCCTCGACCCGTGCGGCCTCCACCGAACGCAATGTGAGCTTAGTCACAAGCTAGCCTCCGCAACGTCTGGCCTTGCGCTCCCGCGGAAGCACCACGGAAGCAGCAGGAGGCCAATCGACGGTTACGGTGGGTAAGTCTGGCGAAAGGCGAGAGCTAGAGTTCTCGTTGTTAATCAGCAGCTTAGCGTAGAGAAAGAAACCGTAGCGTAGATTGGCGCAGACCCCTCAGTACCTGTTCGGAGGGCAGCGCTCTATCCAGCTGAGCTACGGGTGCAGCAGGGGTCCCCTAGCTTGCCCGGGCTTGCGCGGTCAACGCAAACTAGACGGACCCTGTCGCGATACTCGACGATCCTGCCAATCCCCGGCGTGGCGCCCGTGACTTGCGTCGGTCAGATCGAACTTACCGTCCGCAGGAAATGCTCGCGATCGAGCACCGGGAAGTCGGGCCGATAGGTTCCATCCAGCTGGGCCAGCAGATAGCGGCTGGCGCTGCGTATGCCGATATCATTGTCCTGGGTGCCCCGCACGACGCTTGGACGCGCAGGCGTGGCGGCAGATCCGACGAACGTCAGCGCGTTGACCGCCTGCAAGCGCACCGGCGTGTTGGACGTTCCGTCCAGAACCGAAGCAAGGAATGCGACGGCCCCATCGGCTTTGCCGAGGCCGGCCAGCGCCTCGGCGGCGACGATCCGGGTGCTGAGCGAGGAATCACGGGCCATCGTCGTTTCAAGCGAACCGGACGCGCTTTGGGCATGCTTGCCCAGCATCAACAGGACCTGCGCAGCCCAGAAACGCAGGACTTCGCTCCTGTGCGACAGGCGCCGGACGAATGCGGGAAGATGCGACGGATCGCGCTTCGCGGCCATCGCCGCGAGAGTCATCGCCGCGCGCAGCGGATAGTCGCGATCGGTCCGGGTGCGGCCATAGCCTTCGAGGCCGGAGCCCTCGGGGATGAACCCATTGTCGCGGGTCGCGAGCATGTGCCGGTCGAGCGCGCGCGCATAATAGGCCAGTTTCGCGCGATGGTCCGGATCGGAAGCCAGGTTGACGGTCTGGTCGGGATCGCTGCGCAGGTCGTAGAGTTCCTCGTACGGCTTGGGCTGGAAGAAGGCGGATTGCACCGCGTTCAGCTTGCCTTCCCGCCACAGCCGCTCCCAGTCCTGAAAGCTCTTCATCTGCCAGCTATAGGCCAGATTGATGCCGTTGATCCGGTGCGGCATGTAATTGCGGATATAGTGGAACTGCCCGTCCATCGCGGTGCGCAGCATGTCGTAGCGCTCGTCCATCCGGTCACGTCCGCCGAATACGATGCGGTTGGGCGTCCCGGCGTCGCGGCCGAGAAACGCCTTGCCCTGCATCGTCGCGGGTGCGGTTGCCCCGGCGAGCGAGAGCAGCGTCGGCGCCAGGTCGACGAAGCTGACCGGCGCCTTCACGCGCGAGCCTGCCGCAACCGGCGCGAGATGCGCCCAGCGCGGCGGCAGATAGACGATCAGCGGCGCGTGAAAGCCTTCGTTATAAGCATAATGCTTGGTGCGCGGCAGGATGCCGCCATGATCGGAATAGTAGAAGACGATGGTGTCGTCGGCGAGGCCATCGGCTTCCAGTTCGGCCAGCCGCGCGCCGATCTCGCCGTCCATCTTCTCGATCAGATTGTGATAGCTGGCGAAGTCCTGACGGATCGCGGGCGTATCGGGCAGATAGGCGGGCAAGCGGACATCGGCGGGCGAGGCGGCGCCCGTCGTCGGCTTGAACAGGAATCGTTCGTGGGTGGTCATCGAATTGAACACCGCCATGAACGGCTTGCCCGCCGGGCGGCTGCGCCAGTGCGCCTTGTCGCTCGAATCGTCCCAGATCGCCTTGGGATCGATCGTGCAATTATAGTCGGTCTTGGCGTTGTTGGTGCAGTGATAGCCGGCGCGGCGGAGCAGATCGGGATAGGTCGACAGCGCGGGCGGAAAGGGCGCCGCCGCGCGCATATGCTGGGCGGGAGCGTTGCTCGCGGCATGGACCCCGGTGAGGATCGCGAAGCGCGAGGGTGCGCAGACCGGGGCGGTGGAGAAGGCGTTCTCATAGACGATGCCCTTCTTCGCCAGCGCGTCGAGATTGGGCGTGCGGGCGACCTTGTCGCCATAGGCGCCGAGCCAGGGCGCATTGTCCTCGCTGACCAGCCACAGGATGTTGGGGCGGTCGCGCGTGCCGCGCGCGAAGGCGCGGTCCACGCCCGTCGCCGCGGCGAGACCGGCAGCCGATTGGAGCAGGCCGCGCCGTGAGACTCCGCTGAACGCCATCGATCCGCTCCCTTTGGTTACACGGCATATCAAATTTCCGGCCTCGGGTTTGCCCCACTAGCGCCGATCGCCGGGATGTGCTTTAGCGCTAAAAGTGATGCCGGGCAACATGGCGTCGCACGCAGTGACAGGGAGAGTATCGTGGGAGAGACCATCGCCGCCGGGGCGCCGGACGTTCGGGCGGATGCCGGGCAGTGGATGCCGCCGAAAGGCGCGACTCCGGCGCAGATCGACGCGCATGTCGATCGACTGCTGGCCGAACTCTCGCTGGCCGAGAAAGTCGAGATGATGTCGGGCCGCGGCTTCTTCGCCGCGCTGGCGGAAGACGACCGGGTCTGGGGGGCGAGGCCCTATCGCGCGGGCGGGGGCAACGAACGGCTGGGCATTCCGCCGCTCTGGTTCACCGATGGCCCGCGCGGCGTGACGCGCGGCGCATCGACCTGCTTTCCCTGCACGATGGCGCGCGGCGCGACCTTCGACAGCGACCTGGAACGCCGCGTCGGCGAAGTGATGGGCATCGAGGCGCGCGCGCAGGATTGCAGCTTTTCCGGCGCGGTGTGCATCAATTTGCTCCGCCATCCGGCCTGGGGCCGCGCGCAGGAAACCTATGGCGAGGATCCCTGGCATCTCGGCGTGATGGGCGCGGCGATGGGCACCGGCATCCAGGCGCACAACGTCATCGCCACGGTGAAGCATTTCGCGCTCAATTCGATGGAGAATGCGCGGTTCAAGGTGAACGTGACCGCCAGCGAGCGCGCGCTGCACGAAGTCTATCTGCCGCATTTCAAACATTGCCTCGACGCCGGCGTCGCAACGGTGATGACCGCGTACAACAAGGTGAACGGCGAATATTGCGGGCAGGACCGCACGCTGCTGACCGATGTGCTGCGGCACGAATGGGGCTTTTCCGGCTTCGTCCATTCGGACTGGGTGCGCGGCGTCTATGAAGTTTATGGCGCACCGGCGGGCCTCGATATCGAGAATCCCGAGCCTCTGGTGTTCGGCGAAAAGCTGGTCGCCGCGGTCGAGGGCGGCAGCGTCGAGCCGGCTGTGATCGACCGCGCGTGCCGCCGCATCCTGACGACGCAGTTCCGCTTCTCGACGACAGAGGACCCGCTGCCCGCCTATCCCGCCGAACTGGTCGCGAGCGCGCCCCATCGCGCGCTGGCGCTCGAGGTGGCCGAGAAGTGCGCAGTGCTGCTGGAGAATGACGGCACGCTGCCGCTGCGCCGCGAGGCTGTGCGCCGGATCGCGGTGCTGGGCGCGCTGGCCGACATGGAAAATACCGGGGACAACGGCTCCAGCCGGGTTCGCCCGCCCTATGTGATCTCCCCGCTGGCCGGGCTGCGCGCGATGCTGGGCGAGGATGCGGTGGCGTTCGATGCCGGCGAGGACCTGGACACGGCGCGCAAGGTCGCGGCCGATGCCGATGCGGTGGTGGTCGTGACTGGCTACACCGCGAAGGAAGAAGGCGAATATATCATCGGCGACGTCGCGCTGGGCGCGGATGGCGAAGGCGGGGCGCAGCGTCGTCCGAGCCTCTCCGCCGTGCCGATCGGCGGCGACCGTACGTCGCTGGAGCTGCCCGAGGATCAGGTCGCGCTGATCCGTGCGGCTGCCGACAGCGGGAAGCCGGTGGTCGTAGTGATCGTCGCGGGGTCGGCGGTGCTGGTCGAGGACTGGCGCGATCGGGCCAATGCAATCCTGATGGGCTTCTATGCCGGGATGGAAGGCGGCACCGCGCTGGCGCGGCTGCTGTTCGGCGAGGTCAGCCCATCGGGCAAGCTGCCCTTCACCGTCGCGCGGGACACTGCACACTATCCCTTCTTCGATCGCGATGCCGAAGCGATCGAATATGATCTGTGGCACGGCTACACCAGGCTGGACCGGGACGGTCACGAAGCGCGCTACGCCTTCGGCCACGGCCTGTCCTATGCCGCTTTCAGCTATCGCGCGCTGAAGGCGTCGGTGGCGGACGGTGCGATCGCCGTGTCGGTCGCGGTGCGCAACGAAGGCGGCGTGACCGCCGACGAAGTGGCGCAATGCTATATCCGCGTGCCGGGCATCGCGGTCGAGCGTCAGGCCAAGCTGCTGCGCGCGTTCCGACGGCTGACCCTGGCGCCGGGCGAGACGCGGATCGTCGAGATGACGGTGCCGCTCGACAGCCTGCGCTGGCGCGATCCCGCGACGCATGGCTGGCAGCTGGAAAGCGGCGTCTATGGCGTGGCGGTGGGCGGCGCTTCGGACCGGCTGATCGAGACTCAGGTCGCTATTTGAGGCGATCTGCAGAGGCGCGCCGCCTTCCCTCTCCGCCCCGGCGCGCCTCTGGAACCTTCGTCTGATCCACTGACGTGGATACAGCGCCAGCCCGCCCCCCACCCGGCTACCCAACGGCAGTGTATTCTATGGGTGGCCGGGTGGGGGAGCGGGCTGGTGCGGTACGATTCAGCGAAGCTGAATCCAGACCCTACGCCTGAATCTCCGCGATCCAGCGATCGACGGTGCGAGCGACGGCGATGCTGTCGCTCGCACCAAGTCCCGGATAGGCGAATTCGCGCGCCCCGCTGCGGATGGCGCAGTTCGCGGCGCGGAACTGGAAGCCGTAGAGATGACGCGGTTCGTCGACCGGGAAGGCTTCGCGCGTGCCGTCGGGGCGGATCAGGCGGATCGTGTTGAGCCCGCCGGTCTTGCCGCCCGCGAACCAGAACTGGCCGATCTCCAGTCGCCCGGTACTGCCCAGGATATGAAGCACATTCTCCTGCCGCACCGCGATCGAGCAGGCCAGTTCGGCGACGATACCGCCGGGATAGACCAGCAGTGCCGCCGTGGTCTCGTCCACGCCGCTCGCGCCGAATTGGCCAATCGCCTTCAGCGTCTCGGGTTCGGGCAGCGTGGCGCCGGTCGCGCAGCCGGCGATCAGCGCGGCCATCGATACCGGATAGCATGCGAGGTCGAGCAAGGCGCCGCCGCCGAGCGCGGGATCGAAGAGGCGGGGTGCGACCACCGGATTGGCCGAAAAGCCGAAGCTCGAACGGATCATCCGCACCTCGCCGATCGCACCCGAGCGGATCAGGTCGAGAATGCGCGTCGTGAGCGGATGGTGGCGATACATGAACGCCTCGCCCATGAAACTGCCCGACGCGGCAGCTGCGCCGAACATGGCTTCGACTTCGACGGCGCTGACGCCCATCGGCTTTTCGCACAGCACATGCTTGCCCGCCTGCGCGGCAGCGATAGCCCATTCGGCGTGAAGGACGTGCGGCGTGGCGACATAGATCGCCTCGACTTCCGCATCCTCGATCAGCGCCTGATACCCCGCGACGATACGGATGCCGGGAAAGTCCTCTGCCAGCCCCGGCTTGGCCGGATCGCGCGCGCCAAGCGCGACGATCGCGCCGCAGGGCGAATCCGCCGCGCCGCGCAGGAAATCGCGAGCGATGTTGCCGGGGCCGAGAATGCCCCAGCGGACGGGATCGGTCATGCTGCGCCCCTCGCGTCCTGGTGCGCCCGAAGCGCGGCGAGCGCGTCCACGGCATATTGATGGTCGACCTCCTGCGCGAGGCCGCTGATCGCGACCGCACCGATCACCCCGGTGCCCCGGATACGGATCGGCACCGCGCCGCCTGCGTCCATATGGGTCGCGCGATCCAGGCCGAAGCGTTCGAACATATTCTCCCGCGTGCGGAACCACAGGTTCAGCGCGTAGCTCGACCGTTCGAAGCGCAACGCGATGGCGATCTTGCGCCGGGTCCAGTTCAGATTGTCCAGCGTCGCG
Source organism: Sphingomonas sp. G-3-2-10 (assembly GCF_012927115.1). NCBI lineage: Bacteria > Pseudomonadati > Pseudomonadota > Alphaproteobacteria > Sphingomonadales > Sphingomonadaceae > Sphingomonas > Sphingomonas sp. G-3-2-10. The sequence continues at coordinate 693,721 of NZ_JABBFY010000002.1, forward strand.
CCGGGCAGCAGGGTCTGGAACAGCGTCGTTCCGGCGCGCTGGATATCGATCGCGATGGGCGCGCTTTCCCGCGCCGCGCGGTCGCGCAGGTGACAACCGAGCCACCACGCATCGTCGGCATCGAACCCGCGCAACGTGAGTGTTTGCTCCTCTCCATCGATCTGCTCGACCGTTCGTTCGCTGGTCACGCCTTGCGCCTCCCGTCTTTTAATTTAGCGCTAAATCTATTAGGCCCGCGTGGTTGTCAATCGACGCGGCTGCGTCGCGGAGGAGAGTGGTCATGCAGGCAGGTTCGAAGACGCCGCCGGGAGCGAACCCGGCGCATGGTCCGTTCCGTCCGCTCCAGCCGGGGCAGGTTTCGCAGGTCCGCATCGTCTCACGCGACGGAGCCGAAGACCGCCTGGTGTACGAAGCATCGCATCTGCTCGAAGCGCCCAACTGGACCGGCGACGGCGCGCTGATCGTCAATGGCGGCGGGCGGCTGTTCCGGCTGGCACTGGCGGAGGGCGCGGTGCCCGAGCCGATTGCGGTCGAGGGCATCGCCGACGCCAATAACGACCATCTCCTGTCGCCCGATGGCGCGACGATCTACCTCAGCGCCTCGCGCTGCGTACATGCCGTGGCGGTGGCCGGCGGCGTGCCGCGCCGGGTGAGCGCGCACGGCGACCTGGCCTTTTATCTGCACGGCATTTCGCCCGATGGCGCGACATTGGGCTGCGCGACGATCCTGCGCGACGCGGAGGGGCTGAACTGGGGGATCGCGACGCTGCCCGCGCAAGGCGGCGAGGCGACCGAATTGCTGTCTGGCCGCGTGCCGGTCGATGGTCCGGAATGGACGCCGGATGGCGCATGGATCTGGTTCAACGCCGAGCTGGAAGCAGTGGTACCCGGCGACGCCAGTCTGTTCCGTATGCGGCCCGACGGCAGCGGGATCGAGCGGATGAGCTTCGGCGAGCGGGTGGACTGGTTCCCGCACCCAGATCCGCACGGCGAGCTGGTCGCCTATCTCAGCTATCCGCCGGGCACGACCGGACATCCGCCCGACCTACCGGTCGAGCTGCGCGCGATGCCGGCAGGCGGCGGCGAACCGCGCACGCTCGCACGCTTCTTTGGCGGTCAGGGATCGATCAACGTGAACAGCTGGTCGCCGGACGGCGAATGGCTGGCTTACGTCGCCTACCCCCTGCCCTGAGTCAGCGGTCGATCCGGGCGGTATCGAGCAAGTCGAGCAGCCGGATCGCGGTGTCGATCCCGCCGGTGTCGCCGCTGCCGTCGAGCCGAGCGTGCAGCGACTGCCACGAGGCGCGCAGACCGTTTTCGTAGCGGGGCAGCGCGGCGCGGGTGCCGCCTGCATCGAACAGCCGGACATCGGCTGCGGTGGCGACGGCGGCGCCATCGATCGCAATGGCGCGTCGGAAACTGCGCGAGACCGTCTCGACCGAGAAGCGCGTGCGGAAGCTGCGCCGCGCGGTGACGCGGACGCCCTGCCAGCTGCCGGTGCTGGTCACGCCCAGCGTGATCTGGCTCGGCGTATCGGCGAGCACGCGGACGGCTTCGGCGTGGCAGCCGAGCCGATCGAGCAACATCAGCAACTCGAACAGCGCCGCGCGGAGCGATCCGCCGGTTTCGGCGTCGGCGTCGACGATCATCGCCTGGTCGTCGCCGGGAACCTGCATCAGCGCCACGGCCTCGGCGGTCAGGGCGGGTGCCGCGCGCAACGCCAGTCCGGTGACGGCGCGGCTATCGGTCAGGGCGCGAAGCGCGGTCGCGCCCGCAAGGCCCGGCTCGACAACCATCACCGCCGCACCGGCGGCGAAAGCGAGGTCCGCACCACGCAGCGCGACGACATCGGTACCCTCGGCGTCGACGCGAAAGCGGGTGGGAAGGGTCGCCAGCACCGGCCGCTGGCTAGCCAGCGCAGCGGGAACGGAAACGCAGAACTGCTTCATGCCACGATCTCCATCACGTCGGCGGCGGCATCGGCGAGGTCGAGCGCATAGGCGAGATCCTCGATCGCCTGTTCGACCGGCATGTCGAGCGGGGTGTCGTTGGTCAGCGCGTCGTGCAGGTGGCGCCACTGCGCGGCATAGCCATTCTCGCCGAACGCGAAGCCACGATCGCCGTTTGCGTCGCTGAGCAGCGCACGGCCCGATGCGCCCGCGATATAGGAGGGGCCGAAATCGACATGGAGGCGGCGGTCCGGCCCCGACGCTTCGAAGGTCCAGGAGGGCGGCCATTGCCCGGGCATCACCGCCAGCAGCTCGGCGACCTGATCGCCCGCGCGGATCAGCAGCGAATAGCCGAACGGCGGATGGCGGCGCGCCTCGACCACGATGCCGGGCTCCCTGAGGAAACGCCGGACCAGCGGGATATGATGGACGGCCAGGCCGAGGATCGTCTGGCGCAGCCGCTCGCGCTGGAATTCGGGCGGTTGTTCGGCGGGCGGCGCGGGCGGCGGCGGGGAAGGAAAGGCTTCCTCGGTCGCCGCGCCGACGAACTGCGCATTGGGCGGCACGAAGATGGCCGAGCGGATGCGCGTCGCAGTCGCACCGGCCGCTTCCCATGCGGCGAGGCCCGCGCGGAATCCGGGATCGTACCAGTGCATCGTGCCGACAAGGATCTTCATGCCCGTCCCGGCGGCGATGGCTGCGACCTGTTCGGCTTGTTCGCGGTTCACCGCGAGCGGCTTTTCGACCAGCGCGGCGCGCTTGCCCGCATGGGCGGCGGCGATGAGCTGTTCGGCGTGGAAGACGTGGGGGCTGTTGATCGCAACGACGTCGATCGCGGGATCCTCGATCACCGCCATCGCATCGGTCACGCCGCGCGCGCCGCAGCGATCGGCGACGATCCGCGCCGTTTCGGCGTTGACGTCCATCACCGCGCCGACGCGCCACAGATCGGGCATGGCGGCAAGCGCGGGCAAGTGGATCGCCTGCGTCGCCTGCCCCGCGCCCAGAAAGCCGATGGTGAAGGGCGCGGTCATGCCAGCGGCGTCCAGCCGGCGCGGGCCGCGCTTGCGCTGACGGCGGTTTCGACGAAGCGCATCGTCCGCACGCCTGCCTCGATCCCCGGCAGCACATCGCCGATCAGGCCGCGCTCGCCGCGAATCGCCTTGGCGAAATCACGATACTGCACCGCGAAGCCGGCAAGGATCGATCCGCCAAAGCCGGGCGGCAACGGCTCGCGCACTAGCAGGCCGGGCGACATCGGCGAGAGCAGCGACACGCCGCCGTCGGCCCCGACGAAGCGCAGCGTTTCCGGCGTTTCCGCTGCCCAGTGGAGTGCGCCCTTCTCCCCGAAGACCTGAAGCGTGAAGCCGAGGCGTTCGCCGACCGCGACCTGTGACGAAGCAAGAACGCCCGATGCGCCGCCGGCGAAGTGCATCAGGATATTGGCGTCGTCGTCCAGCGCGCGGCCGGGAACATGCGTGGTCACATCGGCCATAATCTCGCTGACCGTATCGCCGGTGACATATTCGGCGAGGTGGAAGGCGTGGGTGCCGATGTCCGAGATGCAGCCGCCCACGCCCGAACGCGCCGGATCCATCCGCCATGCCGCGCGCGGGTTACCGGCCTGCTCGAGCGGTGCAGCCAGCCAGCCCTGCGAAAAGCTGATCGCGACCTTGCGCACCTTGCCGATCATGCCCGCCGCGACCCGCGCGCGGGCCTCGCGGATGATCGGGAATCCCGAATAGGTGAAGGTCAGCGCATAGACGCTCGTGCTGGCCGCGACGGCGGCTTGCAGCGCTTCGGCTTCGGCCAGCGTCGCCGTGGCCGGCTTGTCGGACATCACATGCAGGCCCGCGTCGAGCGCGGCCATCGCTGCAGGGAAATGGAGATGGTTCGGCGTGGCGATCGCCAGCACTTCGATCCCGTCGGCACGGTCGCGCTCGGCGGCGATCATCTCGTCATGGCCGGCATAGCAGCGATCGGGGGCGACGCCATATTGCGCGCCCGCCGCGCGCGAGCGTTCGAGATCCCCGGAAAAGGCGCCTGCGACGAGCTCGAACGCGCCGCTGAGATGCGCGCCCAGATGATGCATCGGGCCGATGAACGATCCGATACCGCCGCCCACCATGCCGAGTCTGATCTTCGCCGTCATCCAACCTCTCCAACGCACAATCGCAATTTAGTTTACCGGTAAATCTTCGATGCCATCATTGTCAACCTGTCGCTTCGGACGCATTGCAGCGGCAGGAAACGGGGGCAGGATGGCGCGGCGCCGCGGGAGTGAAGTGACGATCCGGGCGGTGGCCGAGCGCGCCGGCGTTTCGGCGATGACGGTCTCCAACGTGATCAACGGCACCGGCAAGGCGACCGACGCGACGCGCGCCCGCGTGCGCGCGGCAATCGATGCGCTGGGCTATCGTCCCAATGCCGCGGCGCGGGCATTGGCCAGCCCGGGCGCGAGTCGCATCGGCGTCGTCTATGCCAACCCGCAAAATGCGTTCCTCAGCGCGATGCTGGTCGGCGCGCTACATGCGGCGGCCAAGCTGGGCGCACAGCTGATGGTCGAGCATTGCGGCGAAGCCGATTACGAAGCGCTGGCCGAATCGCTGCGTTCGCTGGTGCGCAGCGGCGCGAACGCGCTGCTGCTGCCGCCGCCCTATTCGGAGCTGGTCGCGGGCAAGCCGATCCTGGCCGAACTGGGCGTGCCCGTCGCGGCGATCGCGGCGGGGCGGGCGATGCCGGGGCTGATCACGGTGCGCGTCGACGATCGCGCGGCGGCGCGTGCGATGACCGATCTGCTGATCGCGCAGGGGCATCGTCGGATCGGCTTCATCGCCGGACCGGAGAGTCACTCCTCCACTGCCGCCCGGCGCGAAGGCTATCGCGACTCGCTCCAGGCGCATGGACTGAGCGTCGAGCCGGACCTGATCGTCGCGGGGGAATTCACCTTCGAATCGGGGCTGGATGCGGCGGCGGCGCTGCTCGATCTGGCCGAGCGGCCCGATGCGATCTTCGCGTGCAGCGACGATCTGGCCGCGGCGGTCATCTCCGTCGGCGCGCGGCGCGACCTGCGCATTCCGCAGGATTTGGCGGTGGCCGGGTTCGACGACACCCCGATCGCGATCAAGGTCTGGCCGACTCTCACCACGGTGCGCCAGCCGATCTCCGCGATGGCCGAGGCAGCGGTACTGGCGCTGGCCGAGGGCCTGCGAAACGGGGGACTCGCGGGCGATATGGAGGATCGCATCGTCGGCTTCGAGCTAGTAGAGCGCGCCTCCACCGGCGGCTGACCGCCGCCTCGTGCCCGTTCCCGCCCGGTCACGGATGGCAAATATGGCACAGTGTCCCGCCTGATCGCACAGTCCGCATTGGGCAATGCATTCCACTATTGACAATGGCGATCGGAAGTTCCAGCAGGGCCTAGATTTAGCGCTAAGGCTCAATAGGGCTTGCGCTGAAGCGGAGAGGAGCCCGACAGTGACTTCGCCTCTCTTCGCACCTGTTGAAAACGGCTCGCTTCCACAGAGGCAGCCGGCATGGGAGGAACATATGCGCGATTTTCTTCGTAATCTCGGCAATGGCGCCAGCCAGGCGGCATTGATCGTTGGCCTCGTCGCAATGCCGACGATTGCCTATGCCCAGTCGGCCGAGGAGCCGGTTCAGGCGCCCGTCGATGAAGCCGAGCCGGACAATGGCGAAATCGTCGTGACGGCGCAGAAGCGCAGCGAGCGTCTGGTCGACGTCCCGCTGGCCGTCACTGCCGTGAGCGGCGAGACGCTGGCCGGGGCACAGGTCAACGACACCGCCAGCCTGACGCGCGCCGTGCCGTCACTGACCTTCCAGCAGGGCAACAATCCGGGCAATTCCAGCCTCCGCATCCGCGGCGTCGGTACCCAGCTGTTCAGCCAGGGCGTCGAATCGGCGGTGTCGGTCGTGGTCGACGGCGTCGTCGCGCCGCGTCAGGCGCAGGGCCTGAGCGACCTTTCCGACCTTGAGCGGATCGAAGTGCTGCGCGGCCCGCAGGGCACGCTGTTCGGCAAGAACGCCACCGCCGGCGTCGTCAACATCGTCACCGCCCGCCCGTCCGATCAGTTTGGCGGCAGCGCCGAAGTCACCGTTGCCGAACAGGGCGAATACCGCTTCCGCGGCTCGCTGACCGGCCCGATCAGCAGCACGCTGAAGGCGCGCGTCAGCGGCTTCTACAACAATGTCGACGGGCACCTGAACAACATCGCCAAGAATGTCGACGGCAATGGTTACGAGAGCTGGGGCGTGCGCGCCAAGCTGGACTGGGAAGCCGCGCCGAACCTGAACTTCCTGCTGATCGGCGACTATCGCATCACCAATTCGAACTGCTGCTCGCGCGTGCCGGTGTCGATCGTCAATCCGGCGATGCAGACGCTGCTCGGCCCGATCGTCGCGTCGCCCAAGAATCGCGACATCTCGAACGACGACGGCAGCTTCACCCGCATCAAGGGTACGACCGTCTCGCTGCAGGGCGACTGGGATCTCGGCTTCGGCACGGTCACGTCGATCACCGCATGGCAGTACTACCGTCAGAACGACTCGTTCGAGCCGGACGGCATCTTCTCCAACCCGGTCCGCTATGTCGGTGCGTTCCCCTATTCGGCGTGGAACTTCAACAACACCAACATGCACTATGGCAACTTCACGCAGGAGTTGCGCCTCAGCTCGAACGGCAGCAGCGACTTCACCTATGTGGTCGGCGGCTTCTACAGCCATCTCGACCTCGACCGCGAATATAACCGCCGTCGCGAGCGTTGCGCGACGGGCACCATCGGTCAGGTCTGCACCGTGCCGCTGACCGCCGACTCGTCGGGCTTCAACGGCAATTTCAAGAGCGACAACTACGCCCTGTTCGGCCAGGTCGACTGGCGCGTCGCCGGTGGCCTGCACCTGATCGGCGGCCTGCGCGGCACCTATGAGAAGCAGACCGTCACCGGCCGCGTCTATGGTCCGCTCCAGACCGGCGACACGCTGTTTCCGGGCACGGTGATCAACCAGGGCACCCGCTCGCGCGACGACAGCGCGGTGACCGGCCGTGCGGGCCTGCGCTACGAGTTCGACCGCAACTTCCAGGTCTATGGCACCTATACCCGCGGCTATAAGGCGTTCGCGCTCGACATCGACGCGACCACCCGCTTCGACAACCAGGTCGGCATCGCGCCGGAGCACGTCAACGGCTACGAACTGGGCGTGAAGTGGGTCGCGCCGGGCCGCAAGTTCGACATCAACGCCGCCCTGTTCCGTTCGGACTTCACCAACCTGCAGGTGCAGGCGCTGCTGACCGATCCGGTCGCCGGCACCTTCCAGACCGTGTTGCAGAATGCCGGCAAGTCGCGTTCGCAGGGCTTTGAAGCGGAAATGAACTTCCGCCCGACGCGTGGCCTCTCGATCGCAGCGAACTTCACTTTGGTCGATGCGACGATCGACGTTCCGGGCCAGAGCTGCCCGCTTCAGGTGGCTTCGACGGGCACCTTCGCCAGCAATTTCCCGGTCAACACCTGCTATGTCCGCAGCACGACCGTTGGCGGCGTGACCACCCTGTCGGGCGCGATCACGGACGTGGTCGGCGGCCAGCTGCCTGCCACCCCGCGCTACCGCGTCGGCGTGACGCCGCGTTACGAGCATGAGTTCGGCTCGTTCGGCGGCTTCGTTCAGGTCAGCCTGAACTATCAGAGCGACGTCAGCTTCGCGCTGAACCAGGACCCGCTGCTCAAGCAGGACGGTTATGCGATCGTCGACGCCAGCGTCGGCATCAACACGCTCGACAATCGCTATGCGCTGACGTTCTTCGTCCGCAACCTGTTCGACCAGACCTACTATTCGCAGCTCAACCACGGGACGATCCTGGCCAATGCGGCCAATCCGCGCGATCTGTGGGCGAACATCAACAAGGATGCCGATCGCTATGTCGGCGGCACGTTCAAGGTGCGTTTCTAAGCCTTGCGTAACGGTCGGGGCCGGTCGATGCCGGTCCCGGCCTTGTTCTTTACGACCGGCGACGAGGGGATGAGAGGTGCGGAAATTCATCCTGGCCCTGATCGGGATCGCGACAGCGGCGGTATCCCCCGCCCACGCGTCCGGACCGGCATCCGCCGAACGCCCCCGGATCATCGTGCTGACCGATATCGGCAACGAGCCCGATGACTCCGAAAGCTTCGTCCGCTTCCTGCTCTATACCGATCAGTTCGATGTCGAGGGGCTGATCGCCACGACATCGGTATGGCAGCGCGACAAGGTGCAGCCGCAGCTGCTGCACGAGCGGATCGACGCCTATGAGAAGGTGCGGCCGAACCTGCTGCGCCACTCGGCCACCTATCCCGGCGCCGCAGCACTTCGCGCTTTGGTCCTGCCCGGCCAGCCGCTCTACGGCATGGCCGGAGTGGGCAAGAGGCGCAGCACGCCTGCTTCGCGTTCGATCGTCGCCGCGGTGGACCGTGCCGACACCCGGCCGGTCTGGGTACTGCTATGGGGCGGCGCGGTCGATCTGGCCCAGGCGCTGCGCGACGTGCGCGCCACGCGCACCCCGGCGCAGGTCTCCGCGTTCGTCGCGAAGCTGCGCGTCTATTCGATCTCCGATCAGGACGATGCCGGCCCCTGGCTGCGGCGCGAATTCCCGAATCTGTTCTGGATCGCCAGCATTCATGGCTGGGGCCAGTATAATCTGGCGACCTGGGCCGGCATCTCGTCGGACCGGCGCAATCCCGAACAATGGCCCGATCGCGACGTCGTCGCCGATCCGTGGCTTGAAACGCATGTGCGGCGCGGGCCGCTGGGCGCGCTCTACCCGCTGCCCGAATTCATCATGGAAGGCGACACCCCGTCTTTCCTCCACCTGATCCCCAATGGCCTGAACGATCCCGAACAGCCCGATCAGGGCGGCTGGGGCGGGCGTTATATGCGCGCGGCGCCGAGCGGCGGGCTGTTCGCCGACACCAAGGACAGCTTCACCCGCGACGGGCGGATCTGGTCGAGCAATCAGGCGTCGGTCTATCGCTGGCGACGCGCTTTCCAGAACGACTTCGCCGCGCGCATGGCGTGGAGCGTCGATGCGACCGCCAACCATGCGCCGGTGCCGGTGGCCAACGGCATGCCCGGCCTCGCGCCGGTGCGGCTGCGCGCCAAGGCTGGCGAGCGAGTCGTGCTCGACGCCGCAGGCACCGGCGATCCCGATGGCGATACGCTGGATTACAGCTGGTGGCAGTATCGCGAAGTGGGCGGGATTCCCGGCCAGCCCGCAGTCGAAATCGCCGACAGCGGCACGCCGCGCGCCAGCTTCGTCGCCCCCGCAGTGAAGGCGGCACGGGAAGTGCACTTCATCCTCGAAGTACGCGATCGCGGCACGCCACCGATCACCCGATATCGCAGGATCATCGTCGAGGTGCAGCCATGACTTGCCTGTCGCGCCGCAAGCTGATCGGTGCACTGCTGGGCGGCGGCGTGATGCTGGCCGCCACGCCGGTGCTGGCCCGCGAGGGCAAGCGGCCGAACATCGTCCTGATCGTGCTCGACGACACCGGCTATTCGGATTTCGGCTGCTTCGGGTCGGAGATCCGCACGCCGCACATCGATGCGCTGGCGGCGGCGGGGCTGCGTTACACCCGCTTCGAAAGCCGGGCGATGTGCACGCCGACCCGCGCGGCGCTGCTGACCGGGCGCAACAACCAGACACTGGGGCTGGCCGACCTGCCGGCGGGCAAGCTCCAGCCGGTCGGCACCGGAAAGGATACCGGTATCCTCGCCGCCAACGCGCAGACCTTGCCGCAGGCGCTGCGCAACAGCGGCTATGCGACCTACGCGATCGGCAAATGGCATCTCGCGCCCGAGACCGAGGACGGCACGCCGGGCAACAACGGCTCCTGGCCGCTCCAGCGCGGCTTCGACTATTTCTACGGCTTCATGAGCGGATGGAGCGACCAGTATCGCCCCGACCTGACCGAGAATAACGCCCCGCTGCCCAGGCCCGACGCGCCGGACTATCATTTCTCCGCCGATATCGTCGACAAGGCGATCGGCAAGCTGGCGACGAACAAGGCCAAGCCCGCCTTCCTCTACCTCGCCTTCGGCGCCACCCATGCCCCGATCCAGGTGCCGCAATCCCATATCGACCGCTATGCCGGGGTGTACGATAAGGGCTGGGACGCGATCCGGGCCGAGCGGTTCGCACGGCAGAAGCGGATCGGCATCGCCCCGGCCGACGCGGTGCTGCCGCCCCCCAACAAGGGCGATCGGCGCTGGGCATCGCTCAGCGCAACCGAGCAGCGCGTCTATGCACGGTTCATGGCCGCCTATGCCGGGTTCCTCGAGCATACCGATGCGCAGATCGGCCGGCTGGTCGCCGCGCTGAAGGCCAGCGGCGACTATGAGAATACGCTGTTCGTGCTGCTGTCAGACAATGGCGCCAGCGCCGAAGCCGGGCAGACCGGATCGATCGACCAGCTCTATCCCCCGCGCCCGCTCGACGCGAATGCCGCGCTTGGCCGGATGGACGAGATCGGCCGCGCGCATATCGGGATGCAGCGCCCGTGGGGCATGGCAAGCAACACGCCGTTCGCGCGCTACAAGTCGTGGCCGTTCGCGGGCGGCGTGCGCACGCCGCTGATCCTGTCGTGGCAGGGCAGGCTGTCCGATGCGGGTGCGGTGCGCACGCAGGCAGTGGACGCCATCGACATCGCGCCGACGCTGATCGAACTGGCGGGTGCGCGGTTCGATCGGCGGGTTGGCGGGATCGCGCAGATCCCGGTCGCGGGCGCCTCGATCCGCAAGACGATGCTGTCCGCCGCCGCACCCGATCCGCGCCCGGTCCAGTTCTTCGAGCTGCGGGGCAATCGCGCGATCCGTTCGGGCCGCTGGCGCGCGGTGGCGATCCACCGGCTGGGTGCGCCGTTCGAGCAGGATCATTGGGCGCTGTTCGATACCGCGACCGACTTCGCCGAAGCGAACGACGTGTCCGCGCACCATCCAGAGAAAGTCGCCGAGCTGAAGGCACTGTGGCTGCGCGAGGCGACCAGATATGGCGCGCTGCCGCTGAGCGAAGGCCCGGAATATGTCCGCAAGCTCGATCGCTATCGCGACGCGTTTCTGGAGGAATAGGAAATGAAGCGCCGTATCCGTCCGATCCTGCTCGCCTGCTGCGCCGCCTTCGCGGCAACGACGCTGGCCGGCACCGCGGCCGAGGCCCAGACGCCCCCGGCCCGGCAGCAGGAAAAGCAGCAGCCCAACATCATCTTCGTGCTGGTCGACGATTTGCGCTTCGACATGATGGGGTTCCTCAATCCGCAGCTGAAGACGCCGAACATCGATTTCCTCGCGAGGAACGGCACCTATTTCCGCAACGCCGTGGTCACCTCGTCGCTGTGCAGCCCCAGCCGCGCGACGATCCTGACCGGCCAGACCGCGCGCAATCACGGCGTGATCGACAACAACAACAGCTCCGAGAAGGGACTGGTGTTCTTCCCGGCCTATTTGCAGCAGGCCGGATACCAGACCGCGTTCTTCGGCAAATGGCATATGGGCTTCGACACCGATGCCCCCCGCCCCGGCTTCGACAAATGGGTCAGCTTCAAGGGGCAGGGCACCTATTTCGCCACCGAACGGTTAAGCCCCGAGCGGATCGCCGCGGGCGATCGCCAGATGCTCAACGTCGATGGTGTACCGACGAAGCGCACCGGCTACATCACCGACGAGCTGACCGACTATACGATGGACTGGCTGGAAACGGGCCGCGACAAGTCGAAGCCCTTCTTCGTCTATCTCAGCCACAAGGCGGTGCATTCGGACGCGCTGCCGCCCGAGCGCTACAAGGACCAGTATAAGGGTCTGGACATCCGCCTGCCCGATACGCTGGCCGACACGCCGGAGAATAACGAAGGCAAGCCGTTATGGGTTCGCAACCAGCGCAACAGCTGGCACGGCGCGGACTTCCCCTATGCCACCGATCGCGACCTGCGCGAACAGGTCCGCGACATCTATCGCACCCTCTCCCCGGTGGACGACAGCCTCGGCCGCATCCTGACCTATCTGCGCGGGAACGGGCTCGACCGGAATACGATGATCGTCTTCTATTCGGACAATGGCTTCCTGATCGGGGATCATGGTCTGATCGACAAGCGCAACGCCTATCAGCCCTCGGTGCGCGTACCGATGCTGGTATGGGCGCCCGGGCTGGGCGTCGCGCGCGGCGCGACCAGTGACGCGGTGGTGCGCAATCTCGATCTGGCCCCGACTTTCCTCGACATGGCGCATGTCGCGAAGCCCGCGCAGATGGAAGGCAGCAGCTTCCTGCCGCTGGCCGAAGGCAGTATGGCCGCATCGGCATGGAATCCGGGCGACTTCGTCTATGAATATTATTGGGAATGGACCTTCCCCCAGACGCCGACGACCTTCGCCATCCAGCGCGGCGGCATCAAATACATCCAGTATCAGGGCGTTTGGGACACCGAGGAACTGTACGACCTCAACAAGGATCCGGACGAGCGGCACAATCTGATCGACGATCCGGCCTATGCCGAAACGCGCGTGACGCTGCGCCGCGCCCTGTACGAGCAGATGGCGAACCGCGAGGGCAAGCATGTCGTGCCCTATACCGAACGGACGAGCCCCGGCGTGGTCCAGCGCGACCGCCAGGGCACGCGCGCCGCCGACTTCCCCGAGCGCTGGTACGCGGAGCCGAACCTGCCGACCCGGATGAACGACATCTTCCCCGACAGCCCAGCCAAGAATGACGCGAACGCGCGCGGCAAGCCCTATTTCCCACAGAGGCCGGAATGACCCAGATCCAGACCGCACCCAGTCCAGCCGATGCCCGGCCTTGGCCCTCCAGGGTCAGCGCGTGGTACGTCGCGATCCTGCTGATGCTCGCCAACACGCTGGCGTTCGTCGATCGTCAGGCGATGGCGCTGCTGGTCCAGCCGATCAAGCAGGACCTGATGATCTCGGACACTGCGATCAGCCTGCTCTACGGCCTCAGCTTTACGCTGTTCTATGTCGCGGTGGGCATCCCGATCGCGCGGCTGGCCGACCGGTCGAACCGGCGCAACATCATCGCCGCATCGATTCTCGTCTGGAGCCTGGCTACCAGCGCGTGCGGGCTGATGCGGTCCTTCTTCGGCCTGTTCGTGGCGCGCGTCGCGGTCGGCGCGGGTGAGGGCGGGCTGACGCCGGCGGCCTATTCGATGCTGTCGGACTATTTCCCCAAGGAAAAACTGCCCGCCGCGATGGGGGTGTACCAGATCGGCCTGTATCTGGGCGGCGCATCGGCGCTGATGATCGGCGGGCTGATCTCGGTGGTAATCCCGCCCTCCTCGACCGTGATCGTGCCGTTGCTCGGCGCGATGAAGGGCTGGCATATCGTCTTCCTGCTGCTCGGCCTGCCCGGCGTGCTGCTGTCGGCGCTGATGCTGACCGTGCGCGAACCGCTGCGCCGCGGCGTTCCGGTCGAGCAGGAAAGCGTGCCGCTGCGTCAGTTCTTCGCGCATATCGCCAGGCAGAAGGGCGCCTATATCGGCATCGCGCTGGGCTTCGCGCTGATGATCCTGGTCGGCAACGGCTCGTCGGTGTGGATCCCCGCCTTCTTCCAGCGCGAGTTCGGCTGGACCACCGCGCAGGTGGGCAGCAATTACGGCCCGGTCGTCTTCATCTGCGGCACGCTCGGCGCGCTGACCGGCGGGTTCGTCGCGTCGAAGCTGCGCGGATCGGGCCGGCCCGACGCCAGCCTCCGCGCGTCGCTGTTCGGCTTCTGCGCGCTGGTACCGATCACCATCGCTTTCCCGCTGATGCCCACCGCGACCGGCGCGCTGGTGATGATCGGCCTGATGAACTTCTTCGCCGGGTTCAACTTTGGCGGCGGCCTCGCCACGCTGCTGGAGATGACGCCGAACCGGATGCGGGCATTGGTCTCGGCCTTCTACATGCTGACGATCAACCTGATCGGCGCGGCGTTGGGGCCGACCGCCATCGCATTGTGCACCGATTTCTGGTTCGCCGACCCGCAGCGCCTTCCCGAAGCGATTTCGCTCGTTTCGGGCATTGCTTCGCCTCTGTCGGTTCTCGCACTATGGATCGGGATGCGGAGCTATCGTGCCCAGGCCGGGTTGCGTGAGGCGGCGGCAATCTGAGGGGACGGAACGGGCATGGCGCGTACGCGGCGTAAGGGGGGCGGGATCACCATCCAGGCGGTGGCGGAGCGCGCGGGCGTTTCGGCGATGACCGTGTCCTACGTCATCAACGGCACCGGCCGGGTGAGCGCCGCCACGCGCGAGACGGTGATGGCCGCGGTCAACGAGCTGGGATACCAGCCCAACATCGCCGCGCGCTCGCTGGCCAGTGCCGCGACCTGCCGGATCGGCGTGGTCTATCAAAGCTCGCAGAATGCCTTTCTCAGCGCGATGCTGGTCGGCGCGCTCAACGCCACCGCGCGTGCGGGGGTTGAGCTGACGGTGGGCAAGGTGGACGCGCCGGTGCTTGCCAATGCCGAACAGGCGATGCGCGGGCTGGTGCGCAGCGGCGCCAATGCGATCCTGCTCGCGCCGCCCTATGGCGAGCTGGTCAGCGGTTCGGGACTGGTCGAGGCGCTGGGCATCCCCGTCGCCGCCGTCGCGCATGGCGGCGCGCTGCCGGACATGGCGACGATCGGCGTGGACGATCGCGCGGCGGTCAGCGCGATGGTCGAGCGGCTGGTCGCACGCGGGCATCGGCGGATCGGGTTCGTCACCGGGCCGGATACGCATGATTCCAGCCCGCTTCGTCTGGCCGGGTTCCGCGACGGGCTGGAGGCGGCGGGTATCGCGTGGGACGACGCGCTGGTGACGCCGGGCCTGTTCACCTTCGAATCCGGGGTCGCGGCGGGCGAGGCGCTGCTCGATCTGGCGGAACTGCCGACCGCGATCTTCGCGTCGAACGACGATATGGCGTCCGGCGTGTCGTCGGCGATCCATCGCCGCGATCTGCGCATCCCGCAGGATATCGCCGTGGCCGGGTTCGACGATGCGCCGATCGCGGTGAAGATCTGGCCGTCCTTGTCCACCGTGCGCCAGCCGATCGAACAGATTGCGGAGCGCGCGACCGAATGGCTGATCGGACAGGTCACCGGACGCGGCGGCGAGCAATCGCGCGAGATCCGTATGCCGTTCGAAGTGATCGAGCGCGAATCCAGCGCTTTCGATCTGCCGCGCCTTTGACCTAAGACCGGGACATGACGGAAAAATCGCAGGGCGAAGCGGACAAGCGCCGCAGGGGTATCCAGTCGGTCGAGATCGGCCTGGGTGTGTTGGAAGCGCTGGCCGATCTGGGCGAGGCATCGACGCTGGGCGTGATCGCGCAGGCCAGCGGGCTTTCGGGATCGCAGACCCATCGCTACCTCGCCAGCCTGACTGCGGCGGGCATGGCCCGGCAGGACCCGGTGTCGGGCCGCTATGATCTTGGTCCCGCCGCGCTCAAGCTGGGGCTCGGCGCGCTTGCCCGCACCGATGCGTTCCGCGTCGCCGACATGGCGATCGAAGCGTTCGTGCGCGAAACCGGGCGCACGGTGCAGGTCGCCGCGCTGGGGCCGCAGGGCCCCACCGTGGTGCGCTGGCATATGGGCCGGCCGGCGGTGATGACTTCGTTCGGGGTCGGCGCGCTGCTGCCGCTGCTGTTCTCTGCGACCGGCCATATCTTCCTCAGCTTCGTGCCATCGGTCGAGATCGATCCGCTGCTGGAACGCGAGCTTTCGGACAGCGACATGACCGCGAAGGACGTGGCGGCATTGCGCGAGCGCGTTCGCGCCGCGGGCTGTGCGCATGTCGAAGGAACGGTGATCCCCGGGCTGCGCGCCACGGCATTCCCGATCTTCGATCTGCAGGGCCGGGCCATCCTGAGCGCCACCGCGCTGCTGCCCGCCGGGTTCGGAACCGAAGACGACAACGCGGTGATGGAACGGCTCGCCGCAACCTGCCGCGAAGCAAGCCGCCAGTTGGGCTGGAGCGGCTAAATTCATTTGACATAAGCCAACATATTGCGCGATGCAGAATTGCGCGGTGCACTCCCCCTCGCACCGCGCACCCTTTTCATCGAGATTCGCGCATGGAACTGGCCAACGATCAGCGTTCGCAACTGGAAGCGCTCTATCGCGAGATGGAGCCGGCGAACCTGCGCCCCTTATGGGAATCGCTGGCGGAGCTGGTGCTGCCCGAACCCAAGTCGCCTGCGGTGCCCCATCTCTGGTCGTTCGACGCAGTGCGCGACTATCTGATGCGCGCCGGCGACCTGATTTCGGCCGAGCAGGCCGAGCGTCGCGTGCTGATCCTCGAAAATCCCGGGCTCGACGGCCTCTCGTCGATCGTCCCCAGCCTCTATGCCGGGTTGCAGCTGATCCTGCCGGGCGAGATCGCGCCGAGTCATCGCCACGCCCAGTGTGCCTTGCGCTTCGTGATGGAGGGGGACGGCGCGTTCACCGCGGTCGATGGCGAGAAGGTGATCATGCGCCCGTTCGATCTGGTGCTGACCCCGGGCTGGCAGTGGCACGATCACGGCAATGACAGCGGCAAGCCGATGATCTGGCTCGACGGGCTCGATATCCCGACGGTGCGCCATTTCGATGCGAGCTTCGCCGAGCGGCTGGACGAGAAGGCGCAGCCGGTGACCGTGCCGACGGGCGACACCCGCGCGCGCTATGGCCATAACATGCGCCCGATCCGCGGTTCGGCGGCCGATCGTCGCCCGGCCCACCAGCCGCTGTTCCACTATCCCTATTCCGACTGGCGCCCCGCGCTGGATACGATGGCGGCGTCGGCGCAGATCGATCCGCATCTGGGCCATGCGCTGGAGTTCCTGAACCCCGCCGATGGCGGTTCGGTGATGCCGACCATCTCGGCGCATGTCCGTTTGCTGCCCGCCGGGTTCGAGACCAAGCCGCGCCGTTCGACCGATGGCGCCGTGTTCGTCGTCGTCGAGGGGACCGGGCGCGCGCAGGTGGGCGATCGCGACTATGCGCTCAAGCCGCGCGATCTGTTCGTCGTGCCGTCGTGGAAGGAATTGCGGCTTCAGGCCGAAAGCGATCTCGTCCTGTTCGCCTATTCCGACAAGGCGGCGCAGGAAAAACTGAATCTGTATCGGGAGGAATGTGCGTGACCCAGTTGTTCGAGGCGCCCGCGCCGGTTCTGGCGGCGACCAGCGACGGCAATCAGTTCCCGGTGCGCCGCATCTTCTGCATCGGCCGCAACTATGCCGCCCACGCGCGTGAGATGGGCCGCGATCCGGATCGCGAAGCGCCGTTCTTCTTCACCAAATGGGCCGAGACGGTCGTGCCGAGCGGGGCCACCATCGCCTATCCGGGCGAGACCGCGAACTTCCACTACGAAGCCGAACTGGTCGTCGCGATCGACAAGCCGGGCCGCAACATCGCTGCCGCCGACGCGCTGGGCCATGTCTATGGCTATGCCACCGGCCTCGACATGACGCGTCGCGACCTGCAGCTCGAAGCGCGCGAAAAGGGCCGCCCCTGGGATACCGGCAAGAATGTCGAGCAGTCCTCGCCGCTCGGCCTGATCCACCCCGTCGCCGAAGTCGGCCACCCCGACAGCGGCAGCATCCGCCTGACCGTGAATGGTGCAGTGAAGCAGGATGCCGATCTGAACGAGCTGATCTGGGACGTGCAGGACGTGATCGCCTATGTCTCGCGCTTCTACCGGCTGGAGCCGGGCGACCTGATCTACACCGGCACGCCCGCGGGCGTCGGCGCGGTGGTGCAGGGCGACGCGATCGTCGTGTCGATCGCGGGCCTCAGCGATTGCGCCGTAACGGTGGGTGCGCCCGCCAATGACTGACGCGGTGGCGCTTCACGGTTTCTTCCGGTCCGGCGCGTCCTATCGCGTCCGGATCGCGCTGAACCTGAAGGGCGTCGCCTATCGCGATGTCGCGCACGATCTGCGCAAGGGCGCGCAGAAATCGGCCGAGTATCGCGCGATCAATCCGCAGGGCTTCGTCCCCGCGCTGGAGATCGACGGGGCGACGCTGACGCAGAGCCTGGCGATCTGCGAATATCTCGACGAAGTGCATCCCGAACCCGCGCTGCTGCCGGCCGATCCGGTGCTGCGGGCAAAGGTGCGCGCGGCGGCGCAGGTGATCGCGTGCGACACGCATCCGGTGCAGAATCTCAAGGTTCTCGCCCGGTTGCGGGCGCTGGGTCATGACGAAGCCGCTGTCGGCGCCTGGGCCGCGGAGACGATCGATGACGGGTTCGACGCGTTCGACGCGCTGATCGCCGATCATGCCGGGCGCTATTGCTTCGGCGACACGGTGACGCTGGCCGACGTGATGCTGGTGCCGCAGCTGGTCAACGCCCGGCGCTTCGGCGCCGAACTGCGCTGGCCGCGCCTGCTGGTGATCGAAGCGGCATGCCTGGAGCTCGACGCGTTCCGCCGGGCGATGCCCGAAAACCAGCCCGACGCCGAATAGCCGGTCCGGGTGCTATGGCGATCCCGGGGCCAAAGCGGTAACGCGCCATCATGTCCAGCTCGACCGAAGGCATGCGTCTGATAGAAGGCGGCCGGTTCCTGATGGGATCGGACCGCTTCTATCCGGAGGAAGCGCCGCGCCGCGCGGTGCGGGTCGATAGCTTCCGGATCGACGTGACCCCGGTGACCAATGCGCAGTTCGCGCGCTTCGTGGCGGAAACGGACCATGTGACGCTGGCCGAGATCGCGCCCGATCCGGCGGATTATCCCGGCCTCGATCCCGAACAGGCCAAGGCGGGATCGCTGGTCTTCGAAAAGACCGCCGGCCCGGTCGACATGAGCGATTTCAGCTTGTGGTGGCAGTTCCGCTTCGGCGCGGACTGGCGGCATCCGCTCGGCCCCGACAGCTCGATCGCGGGGCTGGAAGACCATCCGGTCGTGCATGTCGCCTATGACGATGCCGAAGCCTATGCGCGCTGGGCGGGCAAGGCGCTGCCGACCGAAGCCGAATGGGAATATGCGGCGCGGGGCGGAAGCGACACCGACTATGCCTGGGGCGACGAACTCGCGCCCGGCGGCGCGATGCTCGCCAATTACTGGCAGGGCCTGTTCCCGTTCGCGAACACGATGCTCGACGGGTATGAGCGAACCTCGCCGGTGGGGCATTATCCGGCCAATGGCTACGGCCTGTACGACATGATCGGCAATGTCTGGGAATGGACCAGCGACTGGTTCGGCACGCCAGGCTCGCGCGACAAGAAGGTCTTCAAGCGGCGGCCCGACGCCTGTTGCGCGATCCCCAATCCGCGCGGGGCGCGCGAGTATGACAGCTTGGATCCCGGCTTCCCGGAGGTGCGCATTCCGCGAAAGGTTCTCAAGGGCGGCTCGCATCTCTGCGCCGCCAATTACTGCCAGCGCTATCGCCCGGCGGCGCGACATGCCCAGTCGACCGATTCCGCGACCACGCATATCGGGTTTCGCTGCGTCGTCCGCGTCTGAGCGGCGCCAGCTTCTATCTGGCCAGCGTCACCGGCTGGAACGCGCCGAGGCCGCAGGTCGGGCCCTGCCCGCGGAAATCGTCGCGCAGCACGGTGATCGTGTCGACCGAGCAGATCTGGTTGAGCGAGGTGCGATGGATATAGCGCCCCTCGAAGCCGAGGCCGGGGCAATCCTGCGGCAGCGTGTTGCGATAGACCTTCTTCCCGGCCACCACGAAATCGATCACCCGGTCGCTGCGGACATGGGTTTCGCGAATCTGGGTGAGCGACAGGCACGAGACCGGCTTGCCCGCCGGCGCAGCCTCGGGAACCCTGTCCTTCTGCACCGGCGCGCCCGCAACGCCGAAGATCATCAGGGCGGGGATCAGCAACATGCGCATCGGACGTCCTTTCAACTGGCGCCTTTAACTCGCGGCGCCGGCCTTGACCCTGGGCGGCAGGGTCTTGGGCTTGAACGCACACAGATCGGCGACGATGCATCGCCAGCATTCGGGCGTCCGCGCCTTGCACACATAGCGGCCATGCAGGATTAACCAGTGATGAGCGTGGAGCCGGAACGGCTGGGGAACGGCCTTTTCCAGCTTCAGCTCGACCGCCAGCACCGTCTTTCCCTTGGCCAGTCCCGTGCGATTGCCGACGCGGAAGATATGCGTATCGACCGCGAAGGTCTCGTGCCCGAACGCGGTGTTGAGCACGACATTGGCGGTCTTGCGGCCGACGCCCGGCAGCTTCTCCAGCGCCTCGCGATCGTCGGGCACCTCGCCGCCATGATCGCGGATCAGCTGCTCGGACAAGGCGATGACGTTCTTCGCCTTGGTGTTGAACAACCCGATCGTCTTGATGTGCCGCTTCAGGCCTTCCTCGCCCAGAGCGACCATTTCCGCCGGGGTCTTCACCTCGCGGAACAGCGCCCGGGTCGCCTTGTTCACCCCGACATCGGTCGCCTGCGCCGACAGCGCCACCGCAACGACCAGCTGATAGGGGTTGCCATATTCCAGCTCGGTCTCGGGGTGCGGATTCTCCGCCGCCAGCCGCGAGAAGAACTCGACGACCTCCGCCTTCTTCACACGCCCAGAACCTGGTCCATCGTGTAGCGCCCGGCCTTCTGGCCGGCGAGCCACAGGGCGGCCTGCACCGCGCCGCGCGCGAAGATGGTGCGGTCGTCGGCGCGATGCGTCAGTTCGATCCGCTCGCCATTGCCAGCAAAGACCACGGTGTGGTCGCCGACCACCGATCCGCCGCGCAGCGAGGCCATGCCGATCGTCCCGGTGCAGCGCGCGCCGACCGTGCCCGCGCGATCGGTGACGCCGGCTTCGGCCAGCGTCGTGCCCAGCCCTTCGGCGGCGGCATTGCCCAGCATCTGCGCGGTGCCCGAGGGAGCATCCACCTTGCCGCGATGATGCGTCTCGACGATCTCGATGTCCCAGCCTTCGCCCAGCCGCGCGGCGGCATCGCGCACCAGCCGCGCAAGCAGCCCCACGCCGAGCGAGGTGTTGCCGGTCTGGAGCACCGGAATATGCTGCGCCGCTTCGTCGATCAGCGCGTGATGGCGCGGCGAGAGGCCGGTGGTGCCGATCATGATCGGCGTCCGCGCGGCGCGGGCGGCGTTCAGATGCGCCTCGAGCGCGGCGACTGCCGAGAAATCGACCAGCACATCGGCCTTGCGCGCGATATCGGCGGGATCGTCGGCCATGTCGGCTCCGCCCGCGATCGTTGCGCCGAGCGAGGGCGCGATGTCCGCGATCGCCTGTCCCATGCGGCCGAGACTGCCGTAAATGCCGATACTGGTCATGCGCGGCCTCCTAGCTCAGCGTTCGAGGAACGCGAATAGCTGATCGACCATCACTGTCATCTGCGCTTCGGATGCCGCGACGCAATCGGGCGATTCGGCGGTGTTGATCGCCAGCCCCATCGGCGTCGGCCAGCCGCGCAGCGCGTGGACCACGGTGCGCAGCGCCTGCAGCGTCGAAACCGCCGCCTGCCAGCCCCCGGCGGTGGCGATCAGACCGACCGGACGGCCGTCGAGATAGGGCCGCGCATCGGTGCGAAGCTGTTCGACATAGTCGAGCATCGTCTTCACCAGTCCCGACAGCGTGCCGTGATAGCCGGGCGAGCCGACGATCACCGCGTCGGCGGTGCGCAGCGCCTCGAGGAAGCGGGCGATGTCCTCGTGCCCCTCGGCCGCGCCGGGCTCGTAGTGCGGAAAGGCGATGGCCGGTCCGGTCAGCAGGGTGACGCGCGCGCCTCGCGCCTCCGCGATGGCGAGCGCTGCCGCCAGCAGCTTGCCGGTCGCGGATTCGGCGCGGAGGGTGCCGCCGATGGCGACGATGTGCGGGGTGTTCATCGCCTGTCCCGCTACCGCAAAGCGCGTCGTCACGCCAGCGCGTGACCTTGCGAGAATGCTGAGGCATGTTGCGCGAAACCGGGGGGATTCGCGGACTATGGTGGATGCTGGGCATGGGCCGCTGGCCGGGGTGCGGATCGTCGAGCTGGACGCCGCGGGGGCGGTGCCGCTGGCGGGGATGCTCCTCGCCGATCTGGGCGCGGACGTGGTGCGGATCCGCCGCGCCGGGCCGGACGGCAGCACGGTCGCCCCGCTGCTCTATCGCGGGCGCAGCGACGTCGCACTCGATCTCACCAGCGTTGCCGATCGCGAGAAGGCGCTGGCGCTGATTGCCCATGCCGATGGCGTGATCGAGGGGTTCCGGCGCAATCTGGTCGAGCAGATCGGGCTGGATCCGGCGCGCTGCCTCGCCGCCAATCCGCGGCTGGTCTATGGCCGGGTCAGCGGATGGGGGCTCGATGGCCCGCTGGCCGGCGCGGCGGGCAACGACATCAACCATCTGGCGCTCAGCGGCGCGCTGCACGCGATCGGGCCGGCCAGCCAGCCAGCCGCGCCGCTCAACCTCATCGGCGAATATGCCGGCGGCGCGCTGTACCTCGCGCTCGGCATGGTCGCCGCGATCCTGCGCGCGCAGGCCACCGGCGAGGGCCAGGTGATCGATGCGGCGCAGGTGGATGGCGCAGCTTCGCTGATGACGCTCTATTACGCGCTCCACGGCGCGGGCCGCTGGGCCGACAGCCGCGCCGCAAACCTGGTCGATGGCGGGGCGCCTTTCTATCGCTGCTATGCCTGTTCCGACGGGCGGCACGTCGCGGTGGGCGCGCTGGAGCCGCCTTACTTCAACGCGTTGTGCGAGGGGCTGGGGCTGATGCCGGGCCGGTTC
The DNA here is from genome assembly GCF_012927115.1 of Sphingomonas sp. G-3-2-10. Lineage (NCBI taxonomy): Bacteria > Pseudomonadati > Pseudomonadota > Alphaproteobacteria > Sphingomonadales > Sphingomonadaceae > Sphingomonas > Sphingomonas sp. G-3-2-10. Next base: position 716,352 of record NZ_JABBFY010000002.1, read on the forward strand.
CAGCAATATGATCGCGGCTGCTGGACCGAAATGGGCGAAGCCTTTTCCGAAGCCTTCGCGGCGCGCAGCCGCGACGATTGGGTCGAGATCTTCGACGGCACCGACGCCTGCGTCACACCGGTCCTGTCACTGTCCGAAGCGCCGCACCACCCGCACAATCGCGCGCGCGGTGTCTTCACCGATGTGGAAGGCACGATGCGGCCCGCGCCTGCGCCGCGCTTTTCGGGATCCCCGGCCGAGGCGATCGCGCCCGAAACCGAGACCGCTGAGCAGGTGCTGGAACGCTGGAACTGAACCGATAGTGCGTCACCCGGCCGTGAGCCGGGGCCTGCTTCTTGCAGAAGCGGCATAAGCACCCGTGCTTGCAATGTTGGATTTTGCCTGTTCGACTGGTGCCGTCCGGCGGATCATGGCGGGATCGCTCTTTGACAGGTCTGCATCAACACCCGCGACACGCACCCATCCGCCCGGATGGGGAGGAAGGTTTTTTCGCAATATGGGTGTCAACCGTGTCAACCGCGCCAGCGGTCAGCCCGCCTTCACGCTCGACCATGCCCCGGCGATTTCCGCGAGGCTGTTCGCCGCGTCGCGAAACGGGGCCGGATCGAAGCCGATGCTGGCCTGAACCACCTGCGCGCGCAGGCCATGATAGAAGGTCGCCAGCGCCTTCGACACATCGCCGCCCTTCTCGAAATCGAGCCCGGCTTCCAGCGCGAACAGCACGGCAGTGGCGCGCGACACGCGCTCGCTCTTGATCGAGGGCCGGCGATTCTCCGCAGCCCATGCCGCCGAGCGCAGCGCCGCGATGCCCTCTTCATAGAGCAGCCCGACCAGCGCGTGCGGATCGTTGGTGCTGGTGCGTCCGGCAAGGTCGATCTGGCGATAGACCGTGGCGGGATTTCCGGCGAGGGCGGTGGCGTAGCGCATGATCAGCTATCGCTGTTCCAGGCCTTGACCTGATTCTCGATGAAGGTCTGGGTCGACTTGTAGGCCGCGACCGCCGAATCCATGCTGGCGAACTGGCGCGTCATGCGCGTGCGCAGCACTTCGGCGGCTTCGGTCGCCTTGGTCTGCTGCTCGGTCAGCGCGGTCTTCGCCTTGGTGTAGCGCGTCTCGCTGGCGCCCAGCCCGTAGATGGTGCTCGAAGCCGAAACCGCGATGCTGCTGAGCTGGGCGGAAAGCCCCGCGCCCATCTTGAACATCGCTTCGACGCTGTCCGGATAGCTGAGCAGCGCATTGGTCAGGCGCCCGGAATTCAGCGTCAGCGTGCCGTCGCGGTTGGTCGACACGCCGATTTCCGACAGCGATTTCGGGCTGCCCGCAACGCCGCCCGAGACCAGCGCGCGCGTGCTGAGGTCGGACAGCGAGCGAAGCATCGCCTTGGCCGCCGAATCCTGGCGCAGCGGGCCGGTGACCGGATCGGTCGCGGTCTTCAGCTGGGCATAGAGCTCGTTATAGGTATCGACGATGTCGCCCACGGCCTGCTGCAGCGCGTCGGTCGGCGCCTTGCTGCCGATATTGATCTTGGTGCCCACCGACGCCGCGACCAGATCGAGGCGGATGCCGGGGATGATGTCGGGGATCGAGTTCACCGCCCGGCGGACGGGCACGCCATCGATCGCGACGATCGCATCCTGCGCGGCGGAGCCGATCGTGGTGCCGGTCGCGCCCACGCCGACGGCAAGCGCCGACAGTCCTTCATGGCCTGCCGTCTCGGCGGCGGAGAGGGTGAAGCCCTGGCTCGCCCCGGTCGCGCTCTTGAGCACGAGGCGGCTGCCGGTCGAATCGGTCAGGATCGACGCGGTGACGCCAGCTTTCTTGGCGTTGATCGCGTCGGCCACGCCCTGAAGGCTCGAATTGGTCGCATCGATCGTGATGTCCACCGGCGTGCCGGGGCCGGCGGCGAATGCCGTCATCTCGCCATCGACGACCGTCGTATTGCCGAAGGTGAGGGTCAGCGTGCCCTGCCCGATCGCCGCGCTCTTGTCGGCGACCGTCGCCGAATTGGCGACCTGACCCGAAGCGAGCTGGCGCACCTCGACCTGCGCCGAAAGGCCGGCGGCCGAAGCGCCGCTGAGCACTGAGACGTTGAGGAGCGACGTGTTCGAGCTGGTCGGCTGGGTCGAGACCGCACCGCCGCGGATCAGCGACTTGAGCGCGGTGTCGAAGCTGTTGATCGCGCTCTTGAGGCTCGACGTGGCCGAAATCTGCGCGGTCAGCGTCTCGTTCTTGGCGGTCAGCTGCGCGGCCTTGGTCGCGGTCTGCGCCTCGACGAGCGATGTCACCAGCGCCGAGATGTCGATCCCGGAACCCGATCCCAGCGTCTTGGTGATGGACTCGATGGCCATGATTTCCCCTAACCCCTCAAGAAACGACGAAATCCGCCGCGGCTTTAGGCTTTTTCAGTCTTGTCGCGGTGCCGGCCCGCTCCCCCACCCGGCCACCCATAGAATACACTTCCGCTGGGAGGCCGGGTGGGGGAGCGGGCCGGCACCGCATCCGCGTCGCGGATCAAACCGCAGCTTTAGCTCCCTGTTTCTGACCGTTTTCGTCGAACCATGCGGTGGGCGGCACCACGACCGGCGGCAGCACCGATCCGGCCTGCTTGTTGACCCCGAATACGAAGGCGAGAACCACCGCGATCGCCTGATACAGGTCGTCGCGGACCTCCTGTCCCTCGCGGCTGGTGTAATAGACGGCGCGAGCGAGCTGCGGATATTCGAGCACCGGCACGGCGAATTCGGCGGCGAGTTCGCGGATGGCAAGCGCGGTCTGGCCGCGGCCCTTGGCGACGACCACCGGCACCTGATCCTTGCCCGATTCATAGCGCAGCGCGACCGAGAAGTGCGTCGGGTTGGTTAGCACGACATGCGCGGTCTGGACCGCCGGGCGGAAGCCGCCCTTGACAATTTCGCGCTGCCGCTGGCGCTGATGCGCCTTGGCTTCGGGCGAGCCTTCGCTTTCCTTGTGCTCGTCCTTGATCTCTTGCTTGCTCATCTTGAGCTGCTGGAAATGGCGGATGATCTGGATCGGCACGTCGATCCCGGCGATGATCACCAGCCCGCCCGCCATCACGAACAGCAGGTGGACGAACTGGCCGCCCATGATCCCGACCGCCGCTTCGATGTTCGAACTCACCAGCCCCATCGACGGTCGCGCAAGCGAATCGAGCAGCCACCAGCCGATCGCGCCGAGCAGCACGACCTTGAGCAGGGACTTGCCCAGCTCGATCCAGCCGGTCGGGCCGAAGATTCGCTTCAGGCCCGAGACCGGGTTGATGCGGTTCGCCTTGGGGGCGAACAATTTGTTGTTCCAGCCGAACGAGCCGAGGCCCGCCTGGCTGAGGATCGCGGCGAGGAACGAGATGCCGAACAGCACCAGCATCGACGGCGCCAGCTTCCATCCCGCTTCCATCAGCGGCCGCCACGGCTCGAAATGTTCGACGTCGCGATGGTCGAACGAGAAGCTGGCGGTCATCACGCCCTTGCACGCCGCCATCAGCGACGGCCCCATGAAGGCGAGCCAGCCGCAGCCGGCAAGGATCACGATCGCCGACGCGAAGTCGCGCGACTTGATCAGCTGGCCCTGCTCAACCGCCTTCTGTTTGCGCTTGGGTGTTGGGGCTTCTGTCTTTTCGCCGAATTCCTCCGCCATCAGCCGAACACCAGTGCCGGCATGGCTTCGAGGCCCTCGCGGATGATGACGAGCATGTAATCGCCCATCGCGGGGAGTGCGAGAAGGATGGCGACGACGCCGACCGCAAGCGATGCGGGCAGGCCGACGGCGAACAGGTTGAGCGCGGGCGCGGCGCGGCTGAGCATCCCGACGATCATGTTGAGACACAGCAGCAGAAAGCCGACCGGCAGCGCCAGCAGCAGCCCGGCGAGGAAAGCATAGCCGCCGAACATCGCGATGCCGAGCAGCTTGTCCGCCGCGAGCCACTGGCCCGGCGGCATCGCTTCATAGCTCTTCACCAGCAGGTCGACGAGGACGAGATGCCCGTCGACCGCGAGGAACAGCAGGGTCAGCAGCATCGTCAGGAACTGGCCGATCGCGGGCGTCGCCGATCCGCTATTGGGATCGACCGCGTTGGCGAAGCCCAGGCCCATCGACATGCTGATCACTTCGCTGGCGACCAAAGGCGCGGAGAAGGCGATCTGCAGCACGAAACCGATGGCGAGACCGATCAGCGCTTCCGAAGCCACCGCGACGAAGGTCATCAGCGAGAAGACCTGCTCGGGCGGCGTGATCTTGGTCACGTTGACCACCAGCACGCCGATCGCGCCGGTCAGCGCGATGCGCGCGGGCAGCGGGATCTGCACCGAGCTGAACACGGGCGCGGCAATGAACGCCGCCCCGATCCGCACCATCGCGAACAGGAGCGCCCAGAGCTGCGGCTCGATCGAGAGGCCGAAGCCCATCATCGCGTTATTACTTCACCAGATCCGGGATGCGTTCGAAGATGCTCGTCGTGAAATCGCCGAGCAGGCCGAGGATCATGCCGCCGAAGATCGCGAGGCTCAGGCCCACGACCAGCAGCTTCGGGACGAAGGTCAGCGTCTGTTCCTGGATCGAGGTCGCGGCCTGCACCATGCCCAGGATCAGACCCGAAAGCAGCGCGGGGATCAGGATCGGCGCCGAAGCCAGCGCCAGGACCCAGACCGCCTCGCGGGCGATGGTCATGAAATAATCTGCGTCCATTGGGTCCTCAGGATGCGAAACTGGAGGCGAGGCTGCCCATCGTCAGCGCCCAGCCGTCGACGAGGACGAACAGGAGCAGCTTGAAGGGCAGCGAGATGATCGTCGGCGACATCATCATCATGCCCAGCGACATGAGGACGGTAGCCACCACGAGATCGATGACGAGAAACGGCAGGAAGATCAGGAAGCCGATCTGGAACGCGGTCTTCAGCTCGCTGGTCACGAAGGCCGGCAGCAGCACCGAATAGGGCACGTCGGCGGGCGAGGCATAGGGACCGCTCTTGGCCAGATCCGCGAACATCTTCACGTCCTTCTGGCGGGTCTGCTTGATCATGAAGCTGTGCAGCGACGCGCCGGCGCCCTCAATCATCTTCGATGCGGTGATCTTGCCCTCGGCATAGGGCTGGATCGCGGTCGTGTTCATCTGGGTGATGGTCGGCGCCATGATAAAGAAGGTCAGGAACATCGACAGGCCGATCAGCACCTGGTTCGGCGGGGTCTGCTGGAGGCCCAGCGCCTGGCGCAGGATCGCGAGCACGATGATGATCCGGGTGAAGCTGGTCATCATCAGCAGGATGCCCGGCAACACCGTGAGCAGGCCCATGATGATCAGGACCTGCAGCGACAGGCTCAGCGGCGCATCGCCGCCGCCAAGGTCGCCCAGCGCACGGTCCACCGCATCGCCTACGCCCGGGGTCGCCGCCGGCGCGGGGGCCGGAACGGGAACGCCCTGCGCAAAGGCAGGGATCGCGAACAGCAAGGTGAAGCAGAGGATGCCGAGCAGGACTGCGGCGCGGAGCGTCAGCAGCCGCCGGTCGGTCGGAACGATGGCGCGCATGGTCAGAGGTCCGCCTTGTCCACCAGTGTGACGCCGGTGCGGCTGACCGACACGAGCAGCTTCTTGCCCTCGAACTCGACTACCGCGAGGCGGAGCCCCGGCGAGAGCATCATGGTTTCCTTGACCTGGACCATCCGCGCGCCCTGATTCTTCGGCAACCGCGCCTCCAGCTTGCGCCAGGCGTACAGGCAACCGATCAGCAGGCCGCAGACCAGCGGCAGCAGGATGACCAGCTTCAGGATGTAGGACCACATCATATTACTTGGCGGCCCGCTTTTCCGGCGAGACCAGCTCGGTCATGCGCACGCCGAACTTGTCGCCCACGGTGACGACTTCGCCGCGGCCGATCAGCGTGCCGTTGACGAACACGTCGAGCAGCTCATTGGCTTCGCGATCCAGCTCGATCACGCTCGATTCGCCCAGCGCGAGCAGTTCGCGCAGCGTCAGCTGGGTCGAACCGATCTCGACGGTCAGCTTGACGTCGACGCCCTGCAGCAGGTGGAAATTATTCCCCACCCCGGCGTCGATCGGGAATCCCCCCGTCATGTCGTTCATTTGAAGTCCTCTGCGTTGATCGGTTCGAAGGAGGTGAGCCGGACCGCGGCGCGGCCGTTGGCGGTGCCGACGAGGCCGGTGCCCAGGCGGCGCGAGGCCACCATCACCGGAACTTCGGGGGCGAGATCGATGGCGATGATGTCGCCGGCCTTCAGCTCCATCAGGCGCTGAAGCGGGATCATCGGCTCGGCGAGCACCGAGCGGACCGGCAGCTTCACGCCCATCACCGCGCGGGTGAGGCCGGAGCGCCATTCCGGTTCGACTTCGAGCGGCTTGCCGTGGACCTTGGCGGTCAGCGATTCGGTGTGCGGCTTGAGCGCCGCGACCGGATAGAGAATGTCGACGAACACCGGCTTCTTCTCGGCGTCGGCGATGCCGAAGCGCGTGACGACCACCGGATCGTCGCCCGCGATGTCGGCGGGCACGCCGACGGTGACCGGGGTTACCGGGCGAAACGCGACGCGGGCGAGCGGCTCCCAGGCCGAATCTAGCGGTGCGACGAGCTGCTGCGCGACGCGGCCGACCAGTGTTTCCGCGGCGGCGGTGAACTCTGCGGGCATCGCGTGCGGCGCTTCGCCGTCGCCGCCGAAGAAACAGTCGAGCAGTTCGAGGACGAACCGGCCGTCCATCACCAGTTGGGCGTTGCTCTTGGCGTTGCCCATCGCAAAGCCGTGCCAGGCGGCGAGATCGGTGCCGCGCTCGGTCTTGTAGTCGGCATAGCGCTGCACGACGAGCGGCTCGGCCCAGGCGCGCAGATCGCGGCGCATCAGGCCTTCGAACACCGACTTGAGGGACTTGGACAAACGCGCCGACAGATGCTGCAGCGTCACCAGATCCCCGAAGGGATTCAGGTTCGACGTCCCGAGAACCGGCGCGTGCTCCGCACCGGCCCGGGGCCGTTCGCGCCGTTCGGGCGCTGCAAGTTCTGAAGGGGCGTTAACCATGCCCGTTCACTGAACAATGAAATTGGTAAAGTAGACGTTACTAACGCCGCCGAATCCCTCTTTTTGCTTCAAAACAGCGTTGATTGCGTCGACCAGGCGCTTCTGGATGCGGGTCTTGCCCTCGGCGGTGAAGACGTCTTCCTCGTTGGTCTGGCCAAGCGCCATCAGCACTGCCGACCGGATCGCGATCTCGTGGGTCTTGATGCCTTCGATCACGGTGTCGTCATACGGGGTCGAAATGGCGATGCCGACCTGCATGAAATGGACGCTGTCCTGCAGGTTCGAGGTGAATTCCTTCTCGAACTGATAATAGTTCGAGGCGTATTTGTCGCCGCCTTCGCCCTTGGGCGGTGCCATGCCGCCCCCGCCTTCGCTCGAGCTTTCCTCGCCGTGGCCGCCTTCGCTGCCCTTCGATCCGGCGCGCTTCTCGTCGGACTTGTCGACCAGCTTGGGGCCATGCGCTTCGGCGGCACCCGCCGGGGCCGCGCTCAGCATGCCGGAGGCATAGGCGTAGTAGCCCCCCCCGCCGCCAGCGAGGATCAGCGGCAGGCCCACGAACAGGATCAGCTTGCCCTTGCCCTTCTTCTTGGGGGTGGCGGCAGCAGCGGCGTCGTCACTCATTGGTCAGTCTCCAGTCGATCAGGCGACGCGCGCAGTGGCGTCGGCATGGGTTTCGGCTTCGGCCGTCACGGCCGAGCGATTGTGAAGCGGTGTGGCGGGAGACTGCTGCTCCCGCCGCTGGTGGCCCTGGCCCGCGGCATTGCCGCCCACCGAGGTTTCCACCGAAGTCTGGCCGAGCCGCAGACCGCGAGCTTCGGCGAGTTCGTTCAGGCGCGGCTGCGCCTCGTTCAGCAGCTGCCGCGCCGCAGCCGTCTCGGCGACGATCCGGACGTGAACACGATCGCCCTCCTGCCGAATCGACACGTCGACGGTGCCGAGTGCGTCGGGAGATAGGCGAATGGTGGTTTCGCGCGAGTTCGGGGTTTCGCGTAAGGCGGAAACCGTATCGATCATGTCGGCCATCCATTGCTGGCGGCCGGTGTCGACCACGGGTGCCTGAGCCTCGGCCACGGCCTGGACGATGTTGGGGCGTGGCGCATCCGCCTGGATCGCCTGCGACATGGCGGCGAGCGCGATGTCGCGCGGGCTCGCGCGGCGCTGGGCCGGCGCTTCGAGGCCCGCGAGCAGCTGTTCGGCAACGAGCGGCGCGGCCGCTTCGGTCCGATGCAACACCGCGGCGAGCGGGACCTGCGCGCGCGGCGCGGCGCGAACTGGCTCGAAGCCGGCGGGCAGTTCGATCACCGGTCGGTCGGCTGCGCGCGCCTCGGCATTACGGCCCGGTTCGGCCTTCGGAGAAATCGACGATTCCGGGGCGGATGCGGTTTTAGCGGTTGGGACCTCGATCGCATCGGGCAGCGATTCGCCTGCGGCTTCGATCGGCTGCACGGGGATTTCGGCAACGCCGGTCCCTTCCGGCTCCACGGTGCCCCCCGGCACCTGAAGCTCGGGGACCGGCGCTGCCGAATCTCCGTCGATGGGCGCGACAGGCGTCGCGGCCACCGGCAACTTCACGACGATGGGCGCGGGTTCCGGGGCGACGGGCGCAATGCCGAACCAGGCGAAGGGGGTGTCAGCGACCCCTTCGTCCTCATCGGTATCACCACTGGCATCGGCCCCCGCCTCCGCCAGCTTCTCCCCGTCGACCGAAACCGGCAATTCCTTGCCGCCCGCGGCGTGTTTTTGCCGCCCGGCAACGCCGGGGAGCTTCACTTCGATCGCAGGCCCCGCCTGCCCGGCGCCAGGCACCACGGCGCCGGCCAGCGCGACCGCAAAGCCCTTAGTCCCCCCGGACACAGGCGAAGGGGCACGCACCGGCTGGGGCGTGGAAACGGCGAGAGCAGGTGAAACCTGGATCAAGGGAAACTCCCCGGTGTTGACGTCACCGGGTATTCAGCAATTCCCGTGCCAGATTGCGGGAGATTTGCTTGCAACATCGCCTCAGGCGATGTCGGCGTGCTTCCGACCGGAAGGCGGCAGCGCTTCCAGCTCGCGCAGCGCCTTGAGCGCGGCTTCGGTTTCGGCACGGGCGATCAGCTTTTCGATCGCGGTCTGGTCGCGCTTGGCTTCGCGCGTGGCGTTCTGGGCGTGGCTGAGCGTCTGCTCGGCGACTTCGACGCGGCGCTCGGCGGCCTGCGCCGAATGCTGGAGCCGCTCGCGATAATGGGCAGCAGCGATCATCGAGGTGGCGAGACCCGCGCTGGGAGTCGGCGCAACGTTCGCGGCAAGCTGGGCGATACGGGTGCGCAGCGCCTCTTCCTGCGCGACCTTGGCGCGGGCGTGGCCTTCCTGCGCGCGGACCTGATTGAGCTGGAGCGTGCGCACGCGGAGCAGGCGGTTGAAGCGCTTCGGATCGTTGTTAGCCACCGAAGACGCCCGTCAATTCGGTCACCGCATCTTCGAGCGATACCGTCTCGTCATAGGCCTGCTTGATAAATTCCATCACCACCGCGTGACAGGCGATGGCGGCGTCGATCTCGGGATCCGCGCCGGCGCGATAGGCGCCCATCAACACCAGATCGCGATTCTCCTCATAGGTAGCGAGATGACGGCGCAGCGTCTGCGCGGCCATGCGGTGCGGCTTGTCGACGATGTCGTTCATCACGCGGCTGATCGACGGCCCCAGGTCGATCGCGGGATAGACGCCGCGTTCGGCCAGCGCGCGGCTAAGCACGATATGGCCGTCGAGGATCGAGCGCGCCGAATCGACCACCGGGTCGTTGCCGTCGTCGCCATCGGCCAGCACGGTGTAGATGCCGGTGATCGATCCGCCGGTGTTGACGTCCGATCCGGCCCGTTCGAGCAGGCTGGGCAGCATCGCGATGGCCGAAGGCGGGTAACCGCGCGCCGAAGCCGGTTCGCCCAGCGCCAGGCCGATCTCGCGGCCGGCATGAGCGACGCGAGTCAGCGAATCCATGATGAGCAGCACATTCTTGCCTTCGGCGCGGAACGCCTCGGCGATCGCGGTCGCACGCAGCGCGCCGCGGATGCGCAGCACCGGCGAATGATTGGCGGGCACCGCAACTACGACCGAACGGGCACGCGCGGCGCCGGCGACCTTGGTCTCGAGAAAGTCGGCGACTTCGCGCGAACGTTCGCCGATCAGGCCGATGACGATCACGTCGGCCTTGGCGGCGCGGACCATCATGCCGAGCAGCACCGATTTGCCCACGCCCGAACCGGCCATGATGCCAACGCGCTGGCCCTGTCCGATGGTGAGCAGCCCGTTGATCGCACGCACGCCGACGTCCATCGGCTGGAGCACGCGGCCACGGTCGAGCGGCGACTGGAGCTTTCCGGCGAGCGGCCATTTGCCTGCGCCGCGGATCGGGCCGAGTCCGTCGATCGGCTTGCCCGACCCGTCGACCACGCGGCCCAGCATCGCAGCGCCGACTTCGGCTTCGCCCGGAGGGCCGACCGGCCGGACCGGCGCGTTGGGCAGCAGGGCAGCGGGGCCGCCAAGGTTCATCATCAGCGTCTTGCCACCGCGAAAGCCGATCACTTCGGCTTCGACGCGGGTATCGCCCGTACCGATCGCGCAGACCGTGCCGACCGGCAACGCGAGACCGACGGCCTCCATCAGCAGCCCGTCATAGGAGGATAGGCGTCCCGACACTTTGGGCGCCGGCGTGAAATCGCGGCAGCCCAGACCTTCGAGATAGTCTTCGGTGAAGTCGTTGAACATAAAGTCCTTCAGACGGCCGGAGGAATCGGCACGCGATCAATCGCCTGGGCAAGCTGTTCGAGCCACAGGTCGGGCCCGTCCTCGACGATGGTCGACGCGCTTTCGATGACGAAGGCGCCCCGCGCGAGATGGGCGTCGCCGACCGGGAAAACGGTCTCGGGTAGCTTGCCGTGAACCAGCGGCAAATCGTCAGGATGGAGGCGCAGGATTGCCGATTCGGCGCTGTCGGCCAGCATGTCGATCGCGGCATTGATCCGGCTGGTCAGTACATCGGGCGCGACGCCGACTTCGCCGACCAGCTTGCCGACGAGATGCATCACGGTCTGGCGTAGCTGGCCCGCCATCCGCTCGCGATCGAAATGCGCACCGGCCGAAAGCGCGGTCGAAACCTGATCGAGCAGCGCCGTCTCGCGCGCCTTGACCTCTTCGATCTCGGCCAGCGCGGCGGCGCGGCCTTCCTCGATGCCGGCGGCGTGCGCCGCGGCAATCGGATCGGTAAAGGGTCCGCTGACGCCCGCGCTGCGCAGGTCGGTCTGGAACGGATCCCAACCCTCGGTGGGATTCGCGGCAGGGTCCGCCGGGCTGAAATGCTTCGGCTCGGCAGGCTGCTCGGGCTCGCGCACGCCCATCCGGGTGACGTCGGCAGGCGAGAAGCCCACCGGATCGGAAAAGGCGCGCTGGAGCACATGCGCCGCGGCGCGGTGACGGCTGGCGAGACCGGGTTCGAAATTAGACATAATCGTCGTCGCCACCCTTGCCCGGCATGGAAATGGTGCCGTCCTTGATCAGGCCGCGGGCGATGGCGATCATCACCTTCTGCGCCTCGAGGACTTCAGCCAGCTTCATCGGGCCGCGCGCTTCCATCTCGTCGCGAATGCCGTCGGCCGCGCGGCTCGACATGCAGCCCAGGAAGCGTTCGCGGACATCCTCCTCGACGCCCTTGAGCGAGCGGGTGAGGATATCGCCGTCGATCGAGCGGATGAGGGTCGACAGATTCTTGTCGTCCATCTCGAGCAGGTTGTCGAAGACGAACATCGCTTCCTCGATCGCCCGGGCGACTTCCTTGTCGATCTTGGCGAGCTTGGGCATGACCCGCGCTTCGGTGGTCTTGCGCGCGCCCTGAAGGATCTTCGCGGCTTCGCGCGTGCCGCCGAACTGGAGGCCTGCCGGACGCGACGCGCCGGTGCTCGAGCGACGCTCGATCATCTCGCGCAGCGTGTCGATCGCTTCTGGCGGCACCGGGCCGAGCTTGGCGATGCGACGCAGGATCTGCGGCTGAACCGCGTCGGGCAGGTGCTCGAAAACCTGTCCGGCGATATCCGGATCGAGCTGGGCGAGCAGCACGGCCGCAATCTGCGGATGTTCTTCCTCGACCATCTTGGCGATCTCGGCAGGCTCATACCATTGCAGCACTTCGAGCCCCGCGGCAGCGGCCGGCGGGGTGATGCGGGCAAGGACGCTGCCGGCACGCTCGGCACCGAGCGCACGGGTCATCATGCCTTCGATCTTCGGCGCGGGATTGAAGCTGACGCCGTTGCGCTCGCGCGCCTTGTAGGTGAAATCGTCGAGCACCTGCTCGACTTCCGCCTCGCTGACATCGGCGACATCGTACATCGCCTTGCCGAGCTGGCGGACCTCATCCGGATCGAGCTTCTGGAGGATGGAGGCAGCCTCCTCCTCGCCGACCAGCATCATCAGGACCGCGGCGCGCTCGACGCCGTTGAAGGAGCGCAGCGCGTTCATTGGCCATCTGCCTTGATCATGTCGCGCACGGCCAGCGCGGCGCGCGCGGGGTTGTCGCGCGTGAAGCCGCGGACCAGTCCGACACGGTCGTCATAGCTCTTGGCGCTGCCGCTCTGGAGCATGTCGATGCTGACCGGGGGCATTTGCTGGCTCTGCTGCTGATAGGCGGGATCGCCCGCAGCGCCGCCCATCGCCAGCGCCGGGCGGTGCTGCGCCCCTTCGTCGCGCTTCTTCATCAGCGCCTTGGCGAGCGGACGGACGCCCAGGAAGAGGACCAGCAGCGCGATGATCAGCGCCGTTACGTTGCGCGCAACCAGCGGGACCCAGCCGGCATCGTACCAGGCGGGGCCGCTCTGCTCGGCGTCGGTGGCGGCGGTGAACTTGCGGCTGACCACGGTGACATTGTCGGCGCGGTTCTGGTCATAGCCGACTGCGGCGCGGACCAGCTCGTTGATCTGGTCGATCTCTACCTTGCCACGCGGCTTGCCCGGCTCCTCGCGGAGCAGGACGGCGACCGACAGGCGCTTGATGTTGCCCGGCACGGCACGAGTGACCGAGATTTCCTTGCCCATGTCATAGGCGCGCGAGAAGCTGTCGGTTTGCTTGGTGACGCCGGCCGGCGTGGTTGCGGTGGTCGCCGCGCCCGCTTCGGTGGCTGCCGGAGTGCCGGCTGCGGCAGCCGCATTGGGCGCTTCGATCGTGCTGGCGGGCGGCGGCGTGTTCGACAGCGCGCCGGGGATCCCGCCGGGCTGGGCATTCTGCGGGCCGTTGCCGGTCCAGTTGCCCTGCTCGGCGCGAACGACAGCGTTCGCCTTGTCGTAGCTTTCGCGAGTCGCCTGGCTTTCGTTCAGATCGACATCGGCCTGGACTTCGGCAGTGAAATTGCCTGCGCCGACCAGCGGCGTCAGCAGCTGGTTCAGCTGCTCGCGATACTTGTCCTCGACCCGGCGCTGGAAATCGATGCGGGTGTCGCCCGCCGACGTACCGTCGAGGCCGCCGCCCGGCTTGGACAGCAGCGCGCCCGACTGATCGACGATGGTCACGCCATCGGGCGTCATGCCCGGGACCGACGAAGCGACCAGATTGACGATCGCACGGATCTGCGCGTCGCCGAGCGAGCGGCCCGGCTGCAGCTTCACGATCACGCTGGCCGAAGGCTTCGCATGATCGCGTACGAAGACGGTGCTTTCCGGCGTGGCGAGGTGAACGCGGGCCTCGGCCACGGCGTCGATCTCGGTGATCGAGCGGGCCAGTTCGGTCTCGCGTGCCTGGCGGAGGCGCTCGCCTTCCACCGCGCGGCTGACGCCCATCGGCAGCTGGTCGAGGATCGCATAGCCGCCCGGCGCCGCCTTGGGCAGATCCTGGCTGGCGAGCAGCATCCGCGCCTTGTGATAATCGTCCTCGGCAACGGTGACCGAACCCGATCCGTCGATGCTCGACGCGATGTTCGCGCCCTGAAGCGCGGCGGTGACCGACGACTTGTCGGCATCGGTCAGGTTGGCGAACAGAATGCGCTGCGGCGCGGTGGCGACCATCGACCAGGCAAGAAAGCCTGCCGCGATCAGCCCGACCAGGAACACCAGGGGCATGGCACGCCGAACGGCGGGCTGCTGGAGCAGCCCGCCCATCTGGCGAAGCGGATTGGAGAAAGCACCGGCCGAAGCGGGTGCGGTCTCGGGTGCGGAAGTGAGTGCGTTGCTCATATTACACCGGCATGCTCATGATGTTCTGGTACGCGGACAAAAGCTTGTTGCGGACCTGAAGGGTGGCTTCGAACCCGACCGAGGCCTGCTGGCGGGCCAGCATGACCTTGGCGATATCGACAGTTTCGCCGCGTTCGTACGCAGCCGAGAGAGCACCGGCATTCGCCTGGCTCTGATTGACGTCCTTGAGCGCGTTTTCGAGCGTCGCGGCAAAGCTGGCCGGCTTCGCATCGACGATGCCGTTCGCGCCGGTCGCTGCCGGAGTCGCGTTGGCGCGGCTCAGCGCTTCGTTACGCTCGAGGATCTGCTGACGCAGCTGCATGACGCGGTCGATACCGCCCACGCCCCCGACGCCGCCCACCCCGCTCATGCGGACACCTGCATCGGCATGATCTGCTCACCCTGTTCGCGCGCCTTGGCGAGGCGATAGCGCAGCGTGCGCTCCGAGATGCCGAGGCGCTTCGCGGTCTCGATCCGGCTGCCGTTGCACTCGGCCAGCGTATCGCGAATCGCCTGGAACTCATGAATCTGGACGATGTTGCTCAGCGTACCCGCCGGCGCTTCGGCGCGGGCCGGAGCGGTACGGTCGAAGATCAGGTGCATCGGCTCGATCACATCGCCTGCGCACAGCAGCAGCGCGCGCTGGATCACATTCTCCAGTTCGCGGACGTTGCCCGGCCAGCTGTGATCGGTGAGGATTTCGACCGCTTCGTTCGAAATCCACGGCAGCGTGGCGCGGCCGGCCGAATGGCGCAGGACCATCGCCGCGGCCAGCGCGGGGATGTCGCCCGGACGTTCGGCGAGCGCCTTGGTCGAAAGCGGGAAGACCGACAGGCGGTAGTAAAGATCGGCGCGGAACCGGCCGGCTTCGACTTCGCCGTGCAGGTCGCGGTTGGCGCAGGCAATCACGCGGACATCGACCTTCTCGGGGACGGTGCCGCCGATCGGAACGACTTCGCGTTCCTGAAGGACGCGGAGCAGCTTGGCCTGGAGGTTCAGCGGCATCTCGGCGATTTCGTCGAGCAGCAGCGTGCCGCCATTGGCAGCGCGGAAGAAGCCCTGACCACCCGACGAGGCGCCGGTGAAGCTGCCCTTCTGATGACCGAACAGCATCGCTTCGAGCATCGATTCGGGAAGCGCCGCGCAGTTGATCGCGACGAACGGACCGTCCTTGCGGGTCGAGCCCATATGGATCGCACGGGCGAGGACTTCCTTGCCGGTGCCGGTCGGGCCGTTGATCAGGACAGTGATGTCCGAAGCCGCGACGCGCTCCGAGAGGGCGAGCAGCGCAAGGCTCTCGGGATCGGCGGCGACAGGCTCGAACGGGCCGCGCACCATCGCGCTGGCGAAACCGGCACCGATCGCGGCGTCCTCGGCTTCGTAGGAAAGGCGGGCAGGGTTGCCGTCGGTGAAGGGGATGGCCGCGCGCGGACCATTGCCCAGGATCAGCGTGCGGGCCGGAGCCGGCGGCACTTCGCCGTCGGCCACCAGGAACAGATCACCCGCGGCGGGCTTGCCGTCTTCGCAAGAGCCGATCGCGAAGCCCTGCGCGCGCAGTGCCGAGACCAGAGCATATTTCTGCCGCAGCACGGCTGCCGACGGAACGATGGATCGCATTGAAAGACTTCCCCTGTGACAGTCTCTCAATGCGCGAATAGTGGTTAACGCCGCGTAAAATTCCGGGGGTCAGTGTCACTACTTACACTCCCCCTGATCCGTGCGCGCGTCTCCGTACGCGCACGTACGTGAGAACCCGTACCCCAAAGTTTTTTGCTTAATGCCCGGCGAAACCGGCCGTTCCTTGCTGTGGCGGCTCGGGGCTCCCGGTTCAGGGGGGACGCGGGGACGCCGATCTGAATGGAGATACGACCATGACTGTTATCGGAACCAACATTGCGAGCCTGCGCGCCGCGAATGCGTCTTCGGCCGCTTCGTCGTCGCTGCAGACCTCGATGGAGCGTCTGTCGACCGGCAAGCGGATCAACAGCGCGAAGGACGATGCGGCTGGCCTCGCTATCGCGAGCCGCATGACGAGCCAGGTCCGCAGCATGTCGGTTGCCATCCGCAATGCCAATGACGGCATTTCGCTGGCGCAGACGGCTGAAGGCGCGCTCAACGAAGTCACCAACATGCTTCAGCGCATGAAGGAACTGTCGACCCAGTCGGCAAACGGCACGCTGGGTGACAGCGACCGTGCCACCCTTCAGGCTGAAATGAAGCAGCTGATTGCCGAAGTCGGCAACATCTCGAAGACCACCAACTTCAACGGCGTTGGCCTGCTCGACGGCAAGACCGGCGACGTGAAGCTGCAGACCGGCGTGAACTCGGGTGAAACCATCTCGATGGCGATGGTCAACACCGGCGCCGAGAAGCTGGGTCTGAAGACCGGTGTCGAAGGTCCGGTGACGGGCAACAACGGCACGGGCGGCATCGCCAAGAACACGCTGCAGATCAACGGCACCTGGATCGGCGCCAGCGTCGACACCAACGGCGACGCCAGCACGGCGATCGCCGACAAGGTCACCGCGATCAACGCCAAGACCAGCGAAACCGGCGTCACCGCCGCTGCGCAGACCAAGGTCACGCTGACCATGGTTGCTCCGGACGAAGACACCACCGGCACGCTGTCGATCAACGGCGAAGACATCGATCTGGCCGCTGGCGCAGTCGCTGAAGAAACCGGTCCTCCGGTGGTTCCGGCTCACTACGACCTCAGCAAGCTGGTCGACGCGATCAACGACGCTGATGCCGGCGTGACCGCGAAGCTCAACACGGCTGGCACTGCGATCGAACTGGTCGGTGCGGAAGACGTCGTGTTCAACGTTGCCGACGAAGACGACATCGCCAAGTTCACCGTCCGCGCCGAGGGTGCAACCTCGGATCTGACGCTCGAAGAAGGCGAAGACGCAACCGTGGCTCAGAACCAGGTCGTTCTGACGGCTTCGGCTGGCAAGACGGTCATCGTCGGCGGCGAGACCTCGGCAATGGCCTCGATCGGCCTGACCGCGACCTCGGCCAAGGGCACTGATCTCGACATCAGCACCCAGGACGCCGCTTCGGACGCCATGAAGGTGATCGACGACGCCCTGACGCAGATCTCGGCAGGCCGTGGCGATCTCGGTGCGGTTCAGAACCGCCTCGAATCGACCGTCGCCAACATGACGACCACCACGACCAACCTGGGCGAAGCCCGCAGCCGCATCGAAGACACCGATTTCTCGGCGGAAACGACGGCGCTGGCGAAGGCCCAGATCCTGAGCCAGGCTTCGACTGCGATGCTGGCCCAGGCCAACCAGAGCCAGCAGGGCGTTCTGAGCCTGCTCCGTTAAGCGTGAGCCGGTCGGGGTGTCACCCCCCTGACAGGCATCACGGCCGGTCACCCCTCGCAAGAGGGGCGCGCATGGGGAGCCCCGGTGGTCGAAAGGACCACCGGGGCTTTTCCCGTTTTCTGGCGGGCTGGTACCGTGCGCTATATATAGAGGCAGCTCAGCCCTCGGGCCGCGTCCAGATCCACCCGCCGACGATCGCCGCCGCCGCCACCGGCGCGAGCGACCAGGGCCAGGGCGCGAAGATCAGGCCGATCACGATGCTGAGCGCGAACGCCCAGCTTGTCGCAACCTTGCCCTTGCGGCTGATCGCGCCGCGCTCGCGCCAGCGCAGGATATGCGGGCCGAACGTCGGATGATCGAGCAGCTTCTGCTCCAGCTTCGGCGAACTGCGCGCGAAGCACCATGCGGCCAGGATCACGAACCCCGTGGTCGGCATCACCGGCAGAATCGCGCCGATAACCGCGAGGCCGAGCGAGACGAAGCCGGCGATCAGATAGAGGGGACGACGCACCGTCATGCGGTAGCACGGCCCGCCCCCCTTTCTGCTAGTGCAAATCCTTATTATGTCGGTTGCGATGCACGCGCTCGCAGTCGAACAGGTTTCAAGGCGCTTCGGTGACGTGCAGGCGCTCGACGCGTTGAGCCTTGCCGTGCCGGCCGGCGGCGTGTTCGGATTGCTCGGCCCGAACGGCGCGGGCAAGACGACATTGCTCCGCATCGTCACCGGGCTGGTCTATGCCGATGGCGGCGCGGTGCGGCTGTTCGGCGAACCTGCCGGCCCGGCGACCCGGCGGCGCATCGGGGCGTTCATCGAAGCCCCGGCCTTCTATCCCTTCCTGGGCGCGCGCGAGACGATCGCGGTGCTGGCGCGCGTCTCCGGCGTCGATGCCGATCCGGATGCGCTGCTCGAGCGCGTCGGCCTGGGCGCGGCTGCCGATCGCAAGGTAGGTGGCTTTTCGCTCGGCATGAAGCAAAGGCTGGCGATCGCGGCGGCGCTGGCGGCGCGGCCCGAACTGCTGATCCTCGACGAGCCGACCAACGGGCTGGATCCCGAGGGCATATTGGAGATGCGACGGCTGGTGCGCGAACTGGCCGACCGCGACGGGCTGACCGTGCTGCTCTCCAGCCATCTGCTCGACGAGGTCGAGCGCGTGTGCGACCGGGTCGCGATCCTCAATCGCGGGCGGTTGGCGGCCGAAGGCAGCGTCGCCGAGCTGCTCGGCGACAGCGAGCGGCTGTGGCTCGACGTGCGCCCGGTCGGGAAGGTCCTCGCGATCCTCGGCGAGCATGGCGCGGCAGAAGCGGGCGGCGTGGCCGCGCAGATCGGACGCGACGAAGCCCCGGCGCTGATCGCGGCGCTGGCCGCGCAGGGCGTCGAGATTTTCGAAGCGCGCTGGATCCGCCGCGATCTGGAGGCCGTGTTCCTCGCCGAGACCGGGGGCGGCGCATGAGCCTGATCCTCGCCGAACTGACCAAGCTCTCGCGCCAGCGCGGCGCCGCCTTCTGGGGTTTCCTGGCCATCCCGCTGCTGATGACCGTCATCACCTGCGCGCTGGCCGGCGTCGGCAACCCGGGCGGAGGCGTCGCCGAGATACGCGGCGTCCGCTCGCTGCTGCGTTCGCTCAGCGTCGGGGGCAATCCGATCGGGCAGCTTTTCTACGCGGTCGGCGCGGCGGCGATCTTCGCGGTGGAGTATCGCCATGCCGGATGGCGGCATCTCGTCCCCCGGCGCAGCCGCGGCGCGCTGATGGCCGCCAAGTTCGCGGCCTGGACGATCCTGTGCGCGGTCAGCCTGACGCTGATCGCCGCCGGAGATCTGTTCGCCAATCTGATCCTGCCCTGGCTGCGCGGATCGAGCCCGGTAATCGCCGACTGGTCCGCCGCCGCGCCCGGAGCGATCCTGCTGATGGCGTTGCTCGCGCTGGCCGAACTGGCGATCCTCGGCGGGACGGTGGCGCTGGTGACAGTGGTGACGCGATCGGCGATGCCCGCGATTCTCGTTCCATTCCTCGCGGCGCTGGCGAGCGCGGCGGCGCAGACCCAATTCTCCGGCACAGCCATTCCCCTGCCCGCCTTCGCCGCCGACACGCTGCGCGCAATCGTCGCCGCGCCGTTCGAGACCCGCGCGCCGCAAGCTGACGCACTGATCGAGACCGGGATCCTCATCGGCTGGCTCGCCGCAACGGTCGGCCTCAGCTTCGCGCTGTTCGAACGGCAGGACCTGACAAGTGAATAAAGTTCGCCGCCGGGCGATCCTGATCCCGCTACTGATCGTGGTCCTGCTCGGACTGTGGATGAGCTGGGCCGCAGGATCGATCATGATGCGCGGCCATGCGTCGGCGGTCGCCCCGGCCCGGCCGCCCGCGCGCGACCTGACGATCCGCACATCCGACGGGCTCACCCTCGCCGCGACCTATCGCCCCGGATCGCGCGCCGGGGCACCGGCAGTGCTGCTGCTTCACGGCGTCGATGCCTCGCGCGGCGCGCTGGCGGCGAATGCCGAATGGCTGAGCAAGCAAGGCTATGCGACTCTGACGATCGATTTTCGCGGGCATGGCGGATCGAGCATGGCGCAGCGCAGCTTCGGTCTGAACGAAGGCGAGGATGCCCGCGCCGCGTTCGACTGGCTCAAGCGCGCACAGAGGAGCGCGCCGGTGGCGATCATCGGCATCTCGCTGGGCGGCGCGGCGAGCCTGATCGGCGAGCGCGGGCCGGTGCCCGCCGACGCACTAATCCTGCAGGCAGTCTATCCCGACATCCGCCACGCCATCCACAACCGGATCGCATCGCGGCTGACTGCGCTGCCCGCCTATCTGCTCGAACCGCTGCTCAGTTACCAGTCGCGCCTGCGCTTCGGGGTGTGGCCGGATCGTATGTCCCCGCGCGACGCGGTGGCGCGCTATTCCGGTCCGGTGATGGTGATCGGCGGGATCGAGGATCGGTCGACGCCACCCGAAGAGACCCGCTCGATCTACGCAGCTGCGACCGGCAAGCGGGCGCTGTGGCTGGTCCCGCATGGCGATCATCCCGTGGTCTGCGGACTGGAAACCGGGGAATATCGGCGCCGCGTGCTTGCCTTCCTCCGCGCGGCGATCGGCGAACCAACAGGCGGCTAGAATCGACAGGGGCGGAGCGCACCCCCCGGTACGGTCCACCCCTGTGCCCTATATATAGAGTAAGCCACCCCCGGCGGGCGCGCTCATCCCAATCGCTTCTGCAATCCCTTTTTCAGCTTCGCGTGCGCGCTCGCCTTGATCTGGCACACGCGCGCCGCGCCCACGCCGATTACCTGCCCGATTTCCTCGAGATTGAGTTCCTCGACATAATAGAGCTGGATCACCAGCTGCTCCTTCTCGGGCAGTTCGCCGATCGCTTCGATCAGCGCCTCGCGCTGGTCGCTGTCGGCCAGCTGGTCGAACGCGTTCGGCTCTTCCGACATGAACCACGGGCTTTCGTCCGAATAGGTCTCGTCGATCGAATCGAAGCGGATCGCCTCGGCGTTGGCATATTCGAGCCGCAGCTTCTCGGGCGTGACCTCCAGCTTCGCGGCGACTTCGGCATCGGTCGGCTTGCGGCCCAGCGCTTCGGTCAGCACGGATACCGTCTCCTGATAGGTCTTGCGCCGCTTCATCGCGCCGCGGGTCAAGGTCGCCTGCCGGCGCAGCTCGTCGATCATCGCGCCGCGCACCCGCGTCACGAGATATTGCTCGAACGTCACCTGCCCGCGATCCTCGAAACCGTTCACGGCCTCGATCAGCGCGACCATGCCGATCTGGATCAGATCCTCGACCTCGACGATCGAACTCATCGACCCGTGGACGTGCCACGCGATCCGCCGGACGAGGGGCAGATGCTTGCGCACCAGCGCTTCGGCATCGCGCTTCGGCGACGATACGCGGTCATAGGTAAGCGGTGACTGGGCTAGGGATGCCATGTCGAACTGTTTCCCTGGGGGGTGATAGGTCATGCGGCCAGCGCCTCCGGCGCGCCGATCACGGCGACGACTTCGACGGCCTTGTCCTCAGGCACTTCGAAGAAGCTCATCACCGGCGTGTCCGGCAGCACGGTCTTGACCAGCTTGCGGATCGCGATGCGGATGCTCGGCTGGACGACCAAAGCGAAGGGCTTGGCCTGCGCCACCAGCGGCGCGGCGGCGTGCTGCAGCGCATCGGCGATGCGGCGGCCGAGTTCCGGCTCGATCGTGTGGCGCTTCGACGGATCCGAACGGATCGCCTGGCCGAGCAGGGCTTCGAGCTGGCCTTCGAGCGTCATAACGCGCAGCGGCTCGCGCACGCCGCACAGGCGCTGGATGATCAGCGGGCCGAGGTCCGGGCGGATCAGCTCGAGAATCTCGTCCGGGTCGAGCGTGCGCTGCGACGCGCTGGCGATGGCGGCGGCGATGCGGCGGAACTCGCGCAGCGGGATATTCTCCGCCAGCAGCCCGCGCAGCACCTGCGTCAGCGTGGTAAGCGGCACCGGATTGGGCGAGAGCGACGCGACCAGCTGCGCCGCGCGCTCCTTGAGGCCGTCGAGCAGCGCCTGGACTTCGTCCGGGCCGAGCAGGTCGGCCGCATTCTGGGTCAGCGTTTGGTTGAGATGCGTCGCGACCACCGTGCCGGGATCGACCACGAGATAGCCCGCGCCGGTGGCCGCATCGGCATCGCCCTGCGGAACCCAGATCGCGTCGAGGCCGAAGGTCGGATCCTTGACCGGTTTGCCCGGCAGGCTGCCAACGGCCTGGCCGGTGTCGAGCGCCAGCACTTCGTCGGGCGACACGCTGTCCTCGCCGACGACGACGCCGCCGACGATGATGCGATAGGTGAAGGGCGCGAGGTTGATGTCGTCGCGGACGCGGACCTGCGGCACGACGAAGCCGAGTTCCTTCGAAAGCTGGCGGCGCACCCCGGTGATGCGGCCCATCAGCGGACCGCCGCGGCGCTCGTCGACCAGCGGGACCAGCCCATAGCCGATGTCGAGCATCACCTGCAGATTGTCGGTGACTTCCTCCCAGCCGATCTTCGACAGGTCCTGCGGTTCGGCGGCGGCGACCGGCTCGACCGGCGGAGGACGCTTCGAGATCTGCTTGAGCTTCCACGCCGTGAACCCGGCGAGCGCGGCGGCGGGCAGGATCACGAAGTGCGGCATCCCCGGCAGCACGCCGAGCAGGAGCAGGATGCCGGCAACCGGCGTCCAGGTCTTGTGGCTGGCGAACTGGTTGCCGATCTGGCCGGCGAGATCGTCCTTCGACTTGACGCGAGTGACGATGGCGGCGGCGGCGATCGAAAGCAGCAGCGCCGGCAGCTGCGCGACGAGCGCGTCACCGACCGCGAGCTGGATATAGGCTGTGGCAGCGTCGCCGATGGTCATGCCGTGGCTGACGGGGCCCAGGATCAGGCCGCCGATGATGTTGATCGCCAGGATCAGCAGGCCGGCGACCGCGTCGCCCTTCACGAACTTGGACGAACCGTCCATCGCGCCGTAGAAATCGGCTTCGGTCGAAACTTCGAGGCGCTTCGCGCGGGCTTCGTCGGGCGTGATCAGGCCGGCGTTCAGATCGGCGTCGATCGCCATCTGCTTGCCGGGCAGCGCGTCGAGGGTGAAGCGGGCCGACACTTCCGAGACGCGGCCCGCACCCTTGGTGACGACGATCATGTTGATGATCACGAGGATCGCGAACACCAGCAGGCCGACGACATAATCGCCGCCGATCAGGAAGGTGCCGAACGCTTCGATGACATGGCCCGCCGCGGCTTCGCCGGTATGGCCCTGCCCCAGCACCACGCGCGTCGAGGCCACGTTCAGGCCGAGGCGGAACAGGGTGACGAACAGCAGCACAGTGGGGAAGGACGAGAAGTCGAGCGGCTTCTGCGCGTTCAGCGCCACCATCAGCACCGCGAGGCTGATCATGATGTTGGCGATGAAGAACACGTCGAGCAGGAATGCCGGGATCGGCACCACCATCAGCGCGACGAGCAGCAGGATCGCCGCCGGCAGCGCGAAGCTGCGCATCATCGGAAGGGCATTGGCGGGCGAGAAGGTCGATGCGTTCATCGGTTACGCCCCCAGGCTCGCGAGAAGCATATAGGCGAGCCTGGCATTGTCCGGCGTGGGGCGTAGCGGGTTCATCGGTTCCCTGAGCGTATTGAGATTGGCGAGCGTCGAATTGACCCAGGCGTGATCGCCTTCGGGCGCGTTCGTGCCGAAGATCACTTCGCCGCCATTTTCGAGCGACTGGGTCTGCTGGACGAAATTGGCGGGCATGAACGCGGCGTTCGACGGGCCGCCGGTGAGCGTCGCCGAGGCAAGGCCGGTGCCGCCGCTGGCCGAGGCGCCGGAATCGAGCCGATTGCCGAAGCGCGCATAGATTTGCGACAGCGTCCGCGGCTGGCCGCTGCTGTTGTAGAAGATGTTGCGGTTGGCGCGCGCGGCGGCGGGGAACATGCTCGCGCCGCTGCGGTTGGGATTGCTCTCCATCGCGGTCAGGAACGAGCGTGCGCCGCCCAGCCCGAGGAAGTGCGCCATATAGAGGTCGGTGCCGGTCGCGGGACGGCCGAGCGAATTTTCCAGCGACTGCTTGTTGTCCGAAGCATGTTCGGCGGCCATCAGCGCGGAAGCGGTGGGATCGTTGCGCAGATCGAGGATCGCGCGGCGCGTCGCAGGATCGTTGACGACATAGCGGCCGTTGGACGTCTGCTTGATCGCATCGGCGGCCCAGCCCATGCCGTGCTCGGCACCGTGCTCCTTGATGACGCCCAGCCAGCTCTGGTCGATGAACTGATAGAGGCCGGTCGCGCTCGAGGTGCGCGCACGCGCGTCGGTACGCAGGCCGCTTTCGACATGCGCCTGACCGAGCAGATAGTTGAAATCGATACCCGTGCGGTTGCTGGCAACAGCGATCGCCGAATGCACCGTGGCGGTGTTTCTGACCGAGTTAACGCCCATCGAGCCTTGTCCGATTGCTTCCTATTCGGAACGCAATCAGCAAGGACCGTGCCAGTTTATGAAGTCAGGACGCCCGTTGCGGACTCAGGCGTAGGCCAGCCCTGCCGGGCTATAGGCAGCCATCGGGTTGCCGGTCAGATTTTGCAGGCGGCGGCGAACATTTGCCGCCATCAGGTTCACATAGATGCGGCAGGTCTCGTTGAGGCGATGCGCCTCGCCGGCCAGCTCGCGGATTTCCGCGGTCATCGGCTCGCCGTCGAAGGAAGCGACAGCGTCGATGCCGGCGACCTTGGTGCGGGTCGCCAGTTCCAGCGCCGACACGTCGTTCGACTTGAGCGCATCGATCTCGGCATGGAGTGCTTCGATCACGCTGATGAGAGCATCACGCCGCGTCATTGGGATTCCATTCCATCTTCAGCGCCAGCAGCCGGTCGGCCACGGTCGAGGGGACCAGCGGGAAATTGCCGTCCTGGATCGCCTTCCTGATGCGCGCCACGCGCTCCGCATCGACCGGGGCGGAAGCTGCCATCGAGCTGCTGAGCTCGGCTGCCTCGACGGTCTCGTCGGTCTTCGCGTCGGCGACGACCGCCTTGGGAGCGGCTGCCGCCTGGGTGGCGACGACAGAAACAGTGCGCTGGCTGAGCGCCACGCTTCCTGTCCTTATGCCGATTGGATCCACCATGTTCGTCGTCCTTGCTTTCCCCGACACAGGGAACAACGACCGGGCGCGCGAAACCTTTACGAAAAAAAATTCAGTCGCCCGCGCCGGGCAGTCTCGCGCGGCCGGTTTCGATCACCACCGCCTGAATCGGCGGTTTCCTGTCGTCGACCTTCACCATCACGCGGCCGCCGGCAGGGGCGTCGTTCATCGCCACGCCCTCGCGCGTCACCGAAAAGCCCGCCGAGCCGGCCTCGAGCGTGATCGCGTCGCCGCGGCGAATGACGATCTCGGGCTTCGGCGGCGGCGCGGCGCGCACCGGGGCGGGCGCCGGAGCGGCAGCCGCCGGAGCCGCAGCCACGGCCTTCGGCTTCGGCGCGGCGATCACGGGCACATAGATGCGCCATTCGGGACCCATGCAGCGGATCACCACGGCATCCTTCGCTTCGTTGCGCCATTCGAGCTGCGGCGCCGGACAGGCAGCCAGCTTCAGTCGGCTGTCGATCGCGGTGCGTGCGCCGCCTTCCTGCCCGATCGGGCGGCCCGTGAACTGGGCGACGATCGTGTCGAGCATCTGGGTCGACTGGAAGGGCTGCGCGGCTGCCGGGGCAGCGGTGACCAGCGCAAGGATGAGGGCGTGCATCTTCATCTCCGAAAAGGAATAGCGGCAAGGCGGCATTGCCGGGCGGCAAATCATTGCCGGCCCCCGTCATAGCCGGAGGTCAGCACCGCGCGGCGTTCGCCGGTGCCGGTGGAAATCGTGATCCGGCCCGGCGTCGCCGCGCCCGAACGGACCAGCCAGGCCGCGACCGCGCGGGCGCGATCGGCGGCGAGAATCGGACCGCTGCCGGTGAGCGGATCGACATCCTCGGGGCTGCCATCGACTTCGCCGGTAACGCGCAGACGGGTGCGCGGATCATGTGTGGCGATCTTCGCCCATTCGAGCGCAGCGAGGCTGGGCTGGAACTCGGCCGAACCACTGCCGAACCCGCCGACGATCGCGAGATCGACCGGCATCGCCGCAGTCTGGGCCGTGAAACCGGCGCGGAACGCCGCCGCCAGATCGCGCGGACCGATCTGCTGGTTGGCCTGAAGAAAAACGAAGAAGCCGACCAGCAGCAGCGCGAGATCGGCAAAGGTCATCAGCCAGATCGGCCGCGCGGGCGGTTCGTCTTCGATCAGGGTGGCGAGGTCGCCGGTCACGCCGCGAATTCCCGCATGGGACGCGACAAGGCTGGCTCGACCACCGCAAGCACAGCAAGCGGCGCGATCAGGCGCGCGCGCTCTTGTGCTTCGTTGCGCGCCTGACGCCGGAGCCGCGCCGCGATCGGGCCGGCGATCAGATTGGCGAGCAGCGCGCCATAGAGGGTGGTGAGCAGTGCGATCGCCATCGCGCCACCGATCGCGCCGGGGTCCTTCATCGACGTGAACATCTGGACCAGCCCGACCAGCGTGCCGATCATGCCCATCGCCGGCGCCATCTCCGCCGCGCCCGCCCACATCTCGATCCCCGCACGATGCCGCTCAAACCGCGCGGCGATGCGATGCGTCACCAGCGCCTCGACTTCATGCGGATCGCCGCCATCGACGATCATTGCGACTGCGGCGGCCATGTCGGAATCCTCGATCACCGACTTGTCGAGCGCGATCACGCCGTGGCGTTTCGCGATCCGGCCAAGCGCGGCGATCTGCGCCACCAGCGGATCGGCATCGAACCGTTTCCGTCCCAGCACCCGCAGCGCCGAGAGGCCCCGCACCAGATCCCGCCCCGGCGTCCGCAGCACCACGGCAAGCGCAGTGCCGCCACCGACGATGGCAAGCGCGACGGGATCGAGAAACGGACCGAAGCCCGGGAAGGCGGAAATATCCATGCCCCCGTGACTGCAAGAGGCGGGCCAGTTTTCGCCTGTCCGGGCGGCGGCAAGGGTGCGGCAACGCTTCGGCATCCGGTTGCCGCCCACCGGCAAGATCTTGCCGCCCGCTGCCGCCACGGAGGGGGAATCGGGGTTATCCACAGCCCGCGGGCAAATTGGCACGGCCATTGCAGAGATCGCGTACGAACTTTTGTGCGGGAGAACCCACGATGGCGAATGAAGGTCTTTTCGGTGTGCATGGCACGGCGCTTGCCGTCCGTTCGCAGCGCATGGGCGTGCTCGCCTCGAACATCGCGAACGCATCGACGCCGGGCTACAAGGCGAAGGACATCGACTTCCACGCGGCGCTGCAGGCAGCCGAGGGCGGCTCGCTCGACACCGCGATCGACGGCGCGACGCTCTATCGCGTGCCGCTCCAGCCCAGCGCCGACGGCAACACCGTCGAGCTGACGACCGAACAGACCGCCTTCGCGGAGAATGCGGTCGCCTACCAGACCACCCTCGCGTTCCTGAACGGCCGTATCGGCACGATCACGCGCGCGCTGCGGGGAGAATAAGTCATGGGTGACCGTCCCCTTTCGATCTTCGACGTCTCCGGCCGCGCGATGAGCGCGCAGCTGGTGCGGATGAACACCACGGCGTCGAACCTGGCCAATGCCGGCTCGGTCGCGTCCAGCTCGAACGCTGCCTATCGCACGCAGAAGCCGGTGTTCCGCACGCATTATGATGCGGCCAGCGGCATGTCGACGGTCGACGTCGAGCGCGTCGTCACCGCCGGCGCCGAGCCGACCAAGCGCTACGATCCGGGCAACCCAATGGCCGACAAGGACGGCAATGTCTGGGAGAGCGCCGTCGACGAGACGCAGGAGCTGGTCGACATGCTCGAGACCGCCCGCTCGTACCAGAACAATGTGGAGGTCCTCCAGACCGCCAAGTCCCTCATCCTCGATACCCTCAAGCTGGGCCGTTGATCGCCATGACCACCACTTCTTTCGACACCACGCTCGCCAATCTCGGCGTCAAGCGGACGGGTGCTTCCACCGCGAACACCCCCACCGCCGACACGTCGCAGCAGATGGACCAGAACGACTTCCTGACGCTGATGACCGCGCAGCTGAAGAACCAGGATCCGTTCGAGCCGGTCGACAACTCGCAGATGGTCGCCCAGATGGCGCAGTTCTCGAGCCTCGCCGGCATCAGCGAGATGAACTCGACGCTGAAGGCGATCTCCGAGCGGCTCGGTTCGACCACCACCACCGACATGATGTCGTGGGTCGGCCGCACCGCGCTGGTGCAGGGCAACGTCGCCTATCCGCGCACCGACGGGTCGCTCGGTGGTTCGATCGACCTCGCCGCCGACGCGACCAACGTCAGCGTCACGATCGAAGGGCCCAATGGCGAGATCCTCAAGACCGTCGAACTCGGCGCCCAGAAGAAGGGCAATTTCGATTTCGAATGGGACGGCACCACCGACAGCGGCGATCCCGCCGGCCCGGGTCCGTTCACCATCCGCACCGCCGCGCGCAACGCGGACGGCGGCAGCGTGACCGCAACCCCGCTCGTCTGGGCACCGGTGACTTCGGTCACGATGGGCTCCGACGGCACGCCCCTGCTTACCCTGCCCGGCATCGGCCAGGTCTCCGCAAATTCCGTCCGCAAGGTCGGCTGAACCCACTTTCAAGGAGTAACTTCAATGTCCTTCTACACTTCGCTCAGTGGGCTCCAGGCCGCCCAGACCGACATGTCGACGATCTCGCACAACCTCGCGAACGTCTCGACCAACGGCTTCAAGCGCTCGATGACGATGTTCGCCGACGTGATCGCCTCGACCAAGGATTCGAACCCGAACCAGATGGTCGGCTCGGGCACCGTCGTGAAGGCGATCCGCCAGCAGTTCAGCCAGGGCGGCTACACCCAGTCGAGCTCGTCGCTCGATCTCGCCATCACCGGCGACGGCTTCTTCGCGGTCCGCAACGACACCGGCACCGGCGGCGTGATGTTCACCCGCAACGGCAGCTTCACCGTCGACAGCGAGCGCTACGTGACCGACCAGCAGGGCAACAAGCTGCTCGTCTATCCGGTCGACGGTTCGGGCGCGGTCGTCGCGACCGGCATCGACTCCGCCCAGAGCCTGCGCATCCCGCAGACCAGCGGCACTCCGCAGGCGACCCAGAATGTCGCGCTGTCGCTGAACCTGTCGGCCAATTCGACGATTCCGAAGGAAGCCGGGCGCTTCGAAGACACGCCCTATGCCTTCGATCGCTTTGATCCGGGCACCTACAACCAGTCGTCGCAGACCACCATCTATGACGCCGGCGGCAACGCGCTGACGCTGACCAACTATTATGTCCGCGAAACCGCGCCGACCACGGGCGATGCGACCAGCACTTGGAGCGTCTATTCGTTCGTCGGCGATCAGCAGCTCGATGCCGATGCCGCGACCGCCGGCACCCAGCAGATCACGCTCGAATTCGACTCGACCGGGAAGATCACCGCGCCCACCGGCACGACCGCGTTCAGCGGCTTCCTGTCGCCGGGCGCGACGTCGGAGCAGATGCTGACGCTCAACTTCGGTACCGCCACCACCCAGGTCGGCCAGCCGTTCAGCGTCAACACGCGCAGCCAGGACGGCGCCGCGGTCGGCCAGTTCGAAAGCGTCACCGTGGGCGACGACGGTATCGTCCGCGCCAGCTTCTCCAACGGCGACCTTCAGCCGCTGGGCAAGGTGATGCTCGCCAACTTCACCAACCCGACCGGCCTTCGCCAGCTCGGCAACTCGACCTGGGCCGCCACCGGCCTGTCGGGCGAAGCACGCCTCGGCGAGCCGAACTCGAATGGCTTCGGTTCGCTGATGTCGGGTGCGGTCGAGCGGTCGAACGTCGACATCACGGAAGAACTGGTCGGCCTGATCGCCGCGCAGCGCAACTTCCAAGCCAATGCGAAGGCCTTGGATACCGCGAGCCAGATCTCGCAGACCATCTTCAACATCCGCAGTTAATTGAAAGCGGACGGGAGCTAGATCATGGACCGGCTCGTCTATACGGCACTTTCCGGGCTTCGCAGCCAGATGAACGCGCAGGCGTCGATCGCGAACAACATCGCGAACGCCTCGACCATCGGCTACCGCTCGGATCGCATCAACTTCGATCGCGTGATGCTGCGCGGCGGCGGCGCGGCGCTCGACTCGCGCTCGCTGGCGGCAGAGGAAGTGACCGACGCCGACCGGACCGCTGGCACCATCATCCAGACCGGCCGTCCGCTGGATGTCGCGGTGACCGGCGACGCCTGGATCGCGATCCAGGCCACCGACGGCACCGAAGCCTATACGAGGCGGGGCGACCTTTCGGTCTCTCCCTCGGGCGTGCTGGAAACCGGAGACGGTTTCCCGGTGATGGGGTCGGGGGGCCCCATCACCGTGCCGCCCTATCAGTCGATTTCGGTCGCGAACGACGGCACCGTATCGATCGTCCCGCCCGGGGGCGACCCGAACCAGCCGCAGGTTCTGGACCAGATCAAGCTGGTCAGCACCGAAGGCACGAACACGGTGAAGGGTTTGGACAATAACTTGCATGTGAAGGGCGGCGGGACGCTGCCCCAGGACATGGAAGCTACGGTTCAATCCGGAGCCCTGGAGCAGTCGAACGTTAATCTTACGCAGGCTTTGGTCGACATGATCGAGAACCAGCGTGCGTACGAAGTGCAGGCGAACCTTCTGAAGGAAGCCAAGGCAATGGACGAGAGCACCGCATCGCTGATGCGCGTGAACGCTTAAGGAGCAAGGACTATGGGTTCCGCAGCAATGCACATCGCGCGTACCGGGCTCGACGCCCAGGATACGCGCATGCGGGTGATCTCGAACAACCTCGCGAACGTGAACACCACCGCGTACAAGCGCGACCGCGCGTCGTTCCAGACGCTGGCCTATCAGGTCGTCACCGCGCCGGGCGCCGCGAGCACCGCGCAGACCCAGTACGCCACCGGCACCAATCTGGGCACCGGCGTGCGCATCCAGGGCACGTCGCGCATCGAGACGCAGGGCTCGCTCCAGACTACGGGCAACGCGCTCGATCTGGCGCTGGACGGCAATGGCTATTTCCAGATCCAGATGCCCGACGGCACGCTGGGCTATACCCGCGCCGGCAATTTCTCGCGCTCGCCGGAAGGCCTGCTGATCACCTCGGAAGGCTATCAGGTGATGCCGGGCATCACCGTGCCCGAAGGCGCCACCTCGATCACCGTCGGCAGCGACGGCACCGTCTCGGCGACCGTCGCGGGCCAGACCGAAGCGACCCAGCTCGGCCAGATCCAGGTCGCGACCTTCCCCAACTCGGCCGGCCTTCAGGCCAAGGGCGACAATTACCTGACCGAAACCTCGGCCAGCGGCGCCGCCAGCCTGGGCAATCCGGGCGAAGTCGGCCGCGGCACGATCCGTCAGGGAATGCTCGAAGGCTCGAACGTCAATGTCGTCGAGGAACTCGTCGACATGATCGAGACCCAGCGCGCCTACGAGGTCAATTCCAAGATGATCTCGGCCACCGATGAGATGCTGAAATATGTCAATCAGAACATCTAAGCGCACAGGCGCAGCCGCTCTGGCCCTCGCGGTCGCCTTCACGGCGACCCCGGCGAGCGCGCAGTTCCTCGGCATCGGCAAGAAGCAGCCCAAGGAGGATTATTCCGTCACGCTGCCGTCGCAGACGCCGGTCGCCGCGCGCCCCGCCAATGGCGGCATCTTCCAGGCGAACGACGGCTATGCCGCGCTGTACGAAGGCAATCGCGCCCGCCGCGTCGGCGATCCGCTGACGATCGTGCTGGTCGAGCGCACGAGCGCCTCCAAGTCGGCCAGTTCGAAGCTCGACAGCTCGGGCGGCTTCTCGATCACCCCGCCGACCACCGGCAATTTGTCGCTGTTCCAGAAGAGCGACGCCTCGGTCAGCGGCGGCCGCAACTTCAGCGGCACCGGCGCGACCGATCAGGCGAATGCGCTGTCGGGCGAAGTCAGCGTGACGGTGGCTGCGGTCTATCCGAACGGCACGATGCTGGTTCAGGGCCAGAAGCGCGTCACGCTCAATCGCGGCGACGAGTTCGTCCAGATCAAGGGCATCGTCCGGATCGTGGATATCGATTCGAACAACCGCGTGCCTTCCACCCGCGTCGCCGATGCCCGCATCGCCTACACGGGCAAGGGCGATGTCGCGCGCGCCAGCCGTCAGGGTTGGCTGTCGCGCTTCTTCTCCGTCATCAGCCCCTTCTAAGAGACCGGAGCAACAGGGACATGATCCGTCTTTTCCTCGCTTTCCTCGTCGCGATCGTCGCGGTCCAGCCGGCTGCTGCGCAGCGCGTGAAGGATCTGGGCGCCTTCCAGGGCATCCGTACCAACCAGCTGACCGGCTATGGCGTGGTCGTGGGCCTTCCGGGCACCGGCGACGACAATCTGGAATATACCGTCCAGTCGATGAAGGGCATCGCCTCGCGCTTTGGCTTCACGCTGCCCGCCGGCGTCAATCCGGGGCTGAAGAATGTCGCGGTGGTGATGATCACCGCCGAACTGCCGCCCTTCGCCAAGCCGGGCCAGCGGCTCGACATCACCGTCTCGTCGATGGGCAAGGCCAAGTCGCTTCGCGGCGGCACGCTGGTCATGACTCCGCTGCTGGGCGCCGATGGCCAGATCTATGCGATGGCGCAGGGCAACCTCGCGGTCGGCGGTCTGGGCGCGGAAGGCAAGGATGGGTCGTCGGTGGTGGTCAACATCCCGTCGAGCGGCCGCATTCCCGAAGGCGCCACGGTCGAGCGCACGGTCGACACCGGCTTCGATTCGACGCCGTTCCTGACCTTCAACCTCGCCCGCTCGGATTTTACCACCGCCCAGCGCGTGGCCGATGTGATCAACGTCCGTCTCGGTTCGGGCCGCGCCCGCGCGATCGACGGCGTGTCGATCGCGGTGATGGCCCCGCCGGGTGCCGATGTCCGCGCACAGATCATGAGCGAGATCGAGAATCTCCCGGTCGAGGCCGCCGAGGCCCCGGCGCGCGTGATCGTCAATGCCCGCACCGGCACCGTGGTCATCAACTCGGCCGTTCGCGTCAGCCCCGCCGCCGTCACTCACGGCAAGCTGACCGTGCGCATCGAAGAGCAGCAGCGCGTCAGCCAGCCCATGCCGTTCAGCAAGGGCGAGACCGCCGTCGAGCAGTCGAGCACGCTGGGCGTCAATGAAGAGAAGCGCCCGATGTTCCTGCTGGAGCCGGGCCCGCGCCTCGCCGATGTGGTCAAGGCAGTGAACGCGATCGGCGCATCGCCGGCCGATCTGGTCGCGATCCTCGAAGCGCTCAAGGAGGCCGGCGCGCTGCGCGCCGAGCTGATCATCCTGTGAGCGGCGCTATCGACAACTCGCTCAAGCTGACCGGCACCGCGGGGGGCGTGTCGAACGATCGCACGCGCCTGGCTTCGAAGGAAAATCTCGAAGCCGCCGGCCAGCGGTTCGAAGCGATCTTCACCGGCATGATGCTCAAGTCGATGCGCGCCACGAAGCTGGGCGACGGCCTGTTCGACAACAAGACCAGCCAGCAGTTTCGCGACATGCAGGACACCCAGCTCGCGCAGAGCATGGCGACGCATTCGCCGATCGGCATCGGCCGCGCGATGACCGAGTTCCTCGCCCGCGCCCAGCCGGTCGAGCCGGCTGCCGCCGCGCCCGTGGCGGACGCGAGCGCGAGCGCCACCACTGATGGGAACGTGAAATGAGCGACATGCTCTCGATCGGCGCGTCGGGCGTCCGCGCCTATCAGACGGCGCTGACCACGGTTTCGGAGAATATCGCGAACGCCGGCAACGCCGGCTATACGCGCCGCGCGACCAATCTGAAGGAAGTGATCGCAACAAGCTCGACCTCGGGTTCGTCGATCACCGGCCTGGGCGTGGTCGCCAATGGCGTGATCCGCCAGAGCGACGATCTGCGCGCCGCCGACGTGCGCAATGCCGGCGCCGATCTCGCCAAGACCGAAGCGGGCGCAGCCTGGCTCGAGCGGATCGAAAGCGCGCTGACCGGCAACCAGCTGGGTGACCGGCTGACCAGCTTCTTCAATTCGGCGACTGCCGTGGCCGCCGATCCCTCGGCGCTCGCCCCGCGCGCGACGATGCTCGAATCCGCCGCCAGCCTCGCTACGGCCTTTTCGGCCACCAGCGACGCGCTGACCGGTGCCGCCACCGATCTCGATGCGACCGCCGAAGCCGCGGTGGGCAATCTCAACAGCCTGCTCGCCGGTCTCGCGAAGATCAATTCGGGCATCGGCCGCACGTCGCCGGGTACCAGCGGCGCGGCTGCGCTGATGGACCAGCGCGACCAGATCCTCGAGCAGATGAGCGCGATCACCGATGTCTCGGTCAGCCTCGATGCGACCGGCCGCGCCACCGTGCGCGCCGGCGGCGAAGGCGGCCCGGTTCTGGTGCGCGGCGATCAGGCGTCGACGGTCACCTATGTCCAGAACGACGAAGGCGCGATGTCCTTCGCGGTGCATGGCGCGGGCGACACCCAGGTGCTGACGCCGATGGGCGGCGCGCTGGCCGGGATGGCGGAAGGCGCGCAGCGCATCGCCGCCGCGCGCGAGCAGCTCGACGCGATGGCGACCTCGTTCGTCGATGGCGTCAATGCGGTGCAGGCGAATGGCCGCGATCTCGCGGGCAATGCCGGCGCGCCGATGTTCGAGGCGGGCGATCCGCCGAGCAAGATCGCGATGACCCTCACCGATCCGCGCGGCATCGCCGCAGCGTCGGTGGGCGGCGGATCGCGCGACAACAGCAATCTCGCCAACCTGACCACGCTGCGCAGCGCGGGCAAGTTCGAGACCGGCCTGACCGATCTCGTCTCGTCGAACGCCGCCACGCTCGCCGCACGTCGCACCGTGGCGAGCGCGCAGGGCGTCATTCGCGACAACGCCGTGGCCGCCCACACTTCCGCCTCGGGCGTGAATGTCGACGAAGAAGCGGTCGACCTGATCCGCTTCCAGCAAGCCTATCAGGCGTCGAGCCGCGTGATCCAGGTCGCGCGCGATACCCTCCAATCGATTCTGGATATCCGCTGATGCGTATCGCCACTTCGCAGTCCTTCGATCGTCCCGCGTCGCTGATGGCGTCGCTGAACAGCAAGGCGGATCTGCTCCAGACCCAGATCGCAACGACGAAGAAATATTCGGCGCCGTCCGACAATGCATCGGCCTATGTGCAGGTGCAGGGGCTGAACCGCGCTGACGCGAATGCCGCCGCGTACAACGACAACGTCAAGCTGGCGCAGGGCATCCTCACCCAGGCCGATGGTGCGCTGGCGAATGTCGAAACCGAGTTGCAGCGCGCGCAGGAGCTGGCGCTGCAGGCGTCGAACGGCACGCTGACCGCGACCGACCGCGCCACCACCGCCGCTTCGCTGACCGCGATCATCGACGGGCTGCTGAGCATCGCCAATGCGACCGACGCGCGCGGCCAGCCGGTCTTCGGCGGCGCGACCGGCGATACGGCGTTCGTGAAGAATGCCGATGGCAGCATCACCTATGCCGGCACCGGCCAGCCTTCGGCGATCCCGATCGGCGACGGCGATTCGGTCGTCCCCGGCGTGACCGGCGACCGTGCGTTCGGCGACATGTTCGCGACTCTGGTCGCGCTGCGTGACGCGGTGGCTACCGGCGGGGAAGTGCCCGAAGGTTCGCTTGATGGCCTCAAGGGATCGCTCGACAGCGTCACCTCCGCCCGTGCCTCGATCGGCGCGCGCGGGGCGCGTCTCGACCTGGTCTATGACCGGATCGCGGACACCAAGGTGGCCAATGAAGAAGCGCGCAGCGCGATCGAAGGCACCGACATCTCGGCCTCGATCGCCGAACTGCAGAAGACGCTGACGGTGCTTCAGGCGACCCAGGCGAGCTTCACCAAGCTCTCCGGCATGTCGCTGTTCGATTATCTGCGCTGATCGGCGCCGCGTTAACCATATTGCGACGCCTTTTGACTGAAAGTCCAGGAAGGACGGTCGTTAACTAAGACAGTGGCCGTTCGTCGGCAGTCGGGGGAAGTTCAAACGTGTTTCCGGTAATCGGCCTTGTCGTCCTTCTGCTGATGGTCTTCGGTGGTTTCGCAATCACCGGCGGCGCGCTCGGCCCCGTGATGGAAGCCATCCCGCACGAAATGCTGATCATCGGCGGCGCCGCGATGGGCGCGCTGATCATGGGCAATTCGGGCAAGGAACTGAAGGCGCTGGGCGGCGGCATCGCGAAGGTGCTGAAGGGCCCGAAATACAAGAAGCAGGACTATCTCGACACGATCTTCCTCGTCAGCAAGCTGATGAAGATGCTGCGGACCGAAGGTCCGATCGCGCTCGAGCCTCATGTCGAAGATCCGAAATCCTCCGCTGTCTTCGCCGAATATCCGCGCCTGCTGGCCGATCACACGCTGGTCAACCTGATCGCCGATACGCTCCGGCTCGTCGTCGTCTCGTCGGGCACGCTCGACGTGCACGCGGTCGAGGATGTCATGGACAACATGATCAAGACCCATCACCACGAAGTCGAAGGGCCGCAGCACACGCTGACCTCGCTCGGTGACGCGCTGCCCGCACTGGGCATCGTCGCGGCCGTGCTGGGCGTGGTGAAGACGATGGGCTCGATCGACAAGCCGCCCAACATCCTGGGCGCGATGATCGGCTCGGCGCTGGTCGGCACCTTCCTCGGCGTGTTGCTGGCCTATGGCATCGTCGCGCCGCTGGCCAACCGCCTGAAGCAGGTGATCGACGCCGATGCCGCCATCTATCATGTGGTGAAGCAGATCATCATCGCGTCGCTCCACGGCCACCCGCAGCCGCTAGTGATCGAAGCCGCGCGCTCGGGCATCGCCCATCACAACCAGCCGAACTTCGGCGAGGTCTTCGACGGCCTGCGCGGTAGGTAAGAAATGGCTCGCGCGCCTCACGGAAACAACCAGCCCCCGAAGATCATCTACAAGAAGATCTATATCGAGGGTCATGGCGGCCATCACGGTGGCGCATGGAAGGTCGCCTATGCGGACTTCGTGACCGCGATGATGGCGTTCTTCCTGCTGATGTGGCTCCTTGGCGCGACCAACGAGAAGCAGCGCAAGGCGCTGGCCGACTATTTCGCGCCGACCCTGGTCGAGCTGAAGCAGAACAGCGCGGGCTCGAACGGGATCATGGGCGGCGACGCGATCAATGCGCAGGACAATTATCCCAACAAGGCCTCGCAGACCGGCACCAAGTCGCTGACCGTTCCGGTCGGCGGCGTCGGCGGCAAGGATGTCGGCACCGGCGACAAGGGCACGCTGAAGGATCAGCGCGCGATGCAGGCGCAGGACCAGAAGAATTTCGCGGAGATGACCAAGGCGGTGCAACGGCGGATGCAATCGACGCCGGCGCTGGCCAAGCTGGCCAAGCATGTCCGCTTCGTGCCGACGCGCGACGGGATGCGGATCGACCTGCTCGACGACGCCAATTATTCGATGTTCGATCTCGGCACGACCGCGCTGGTCCCCGAAGCGAGCACGCTGATCGGCCTGATCGCGGAAACGATCCGCGGGACCGAGAATCCGATCATGATCCGCGGCCATACCGACAGCCTGCCCTATGGCGACCCGCGCGCGATGAACAACTGGATGCTTTCCAGCGGCCGTTCGGAAGCCACGCGCCGCCGTCTGGCGTCGGGCGGCGTGCCCGATGCCCGGTTCGAGCGGATCGAAGGCGTCGCCGACCGCGAGCCGCTGATCAAGGAAAACCCTGCCGATCCGCGCAACCGCCGCGTTTCGATCACCCTGCTCTATCGCCGCGTCGGCGAGACCGGCGGCGGGCGCCAGCCCTTTGGCTCACAGCGCCGCTTCGGCGAAGGCGGCGGGACGATCGCCCTGCCCTCGCGTCCCGCGGTCACGCCAACGAAGCAGTAGTCCGCATCGCCCCGCAAGGGAGCGAAGCGGCCCGGCTCAGAAGAACAGTTTGCGGATGCTGAACCGGATGGTGCGGCCGGTCGGATCGAGCAGATCCGGCTGATAATTGGGCGGCACGATCCCGCTGCTGTCGGTCACCCGCTGACGAGCGTCGAAGATATTGTCCATCGACAGGGTCAGCCGCACGCCGCGCAGCCAGCGATGCTCGCGGACCAGCTTGAGCCGCTGTCCCATATCGACGAACGCGCGCAGATTGAGCGTACCGAGGCTGGAGAAATCGAGCCGCTCGCCGCTGCCCAGCGCGCCGCTCGCGACGCTGGTGCCGCTCTTCCAGTTGCCGATCAGGCGCAGGCCGTATCCGTCCTTGGAATAGCCGGCCTGGGCTTCGACTTCGTGGCGCGAATTGCCGCCGCGATTGCCGGTTGCCGATCCGTCGAGCAGGTCGAGCACAGGCAGACCGTCGCGGATCACGATCTCATCCTTGAAGCGGATCGTGTGATAGAGGCTGAACTGGATTCGCCCCGCAAGCGAGCCGGGTCCGCCGAAGCCGCCAAAGCCGCGCCCGCCGCCGGGGCCGCCGGGGCCACCCGGGCCGAAGCGGCGCGGGCCGTCTCCGCCCGGTCCGCCGGGCTGGCCGCCTTCGCGGCGCGGGCCTTCCGGAAGCGGGGTGCCGTTGCGGATCGCTTCGGCGCGTTCGGCTTCGCGCTTCGCGCGCGCTTCCTGCATCGCCTTTTCGACCGACGAGCCGAGCGGCAGCGACAGGTTGAAGCCCCAGCGCAACTCCTCGCGCTCGGCACGGGCGAAATTCACCGCACGCGTATCGATGCTGACCAGACGCCCGGTGCTGTCGCGCGTGAAGCGGCCCGGGAAGGCGGCTTCGATCTCGGCGGTCGCGGCGGGAAAGGCAGTGATCTGGTTGCGCGTCGTGCTGCGGACGAAATCCGCGCTTATGTTGAACTGCAGCTTTTCGAACGGTGTGAAGTTGCCGCCGATCTTGAACACGTTGCGGCTGTCCGACGTCAGGCCGGGATTGCCGCCGGTGATGCTGGTGATGTCGATGCTCTCGCCGCGAACATAGTCGAACACGCGGACATTGGGCGTGTCGATCCGCGGATCGCCAAGCTGCTGCGCACTGGGCGCGCCTTCCTCATCGGTGACCGATCCGATCAGGCGCAGCTTCGCGATCGGGCTCCACACCACGCCATAGCCGGTGGTGATGAGGGTGCCGAAATCGGAGAGCTGCTCGACTTCGATATTGCCGTTGATAGAGATGTCGCCCAGCGCATCGAGCACCGCGCGGCGGCGGCTGGTGAGCGGCAGATCGAGATTGAGCTGCGCGCTGCCGATGTCGCGCGCGACATCGCTCGAACGGAGCGTGCCCGAGCGGAGCGAGCTGCTTTCGAAATCGGTGGTGCGTCCGGTGACGCGCAGGCTGGTGCGGATATCGCCCGCCGGCACCTTGGCCACCGGGCCGTTGATCAGCGCATCGACCGACGCGACGCTGGAGGTCGATTTGGCGAGGTCGGCGGGGCGGATGTTGACGAGGCCCAGCGGCAGCGTGCCGAACGGGTTGACCGTGGGGTCGTTCGCCGCAAGCCGCGCATCGATCGCGCTCGCATCGAAGCCGGTGTCGGTGACGCTGCTGGAAGTCACGCGATCGTAATTGCCGGTGACCGACCAGCGCCACGTCTTCACATCGCCATTCACGCTGAACCCGGCATGGGCAGTGCGGCCCTGCGTGGTGCGCGACAGCGGCGCGGAGCCGGGCAGATAGCGCGAGACGGTGACGTCGCGGGTGAAGGGCGAAAAGGGATTGCCGTCGGGCAGGGTCATGCTGAGCCCGCCCAGCCCCAGCCAGGATTCGCGGTTGGTCGCTTCGAGTCGGGCGTTGAACGAAGCCGAGACCTTGGGCGACAGGTTGCGGCTGATCACAGCGTTGATCGCCAGCCGGTCGCTGGGCGAAACGAGCGTGCGGTACGGCGTCAGGTCGGTCGTGTTGCGCGCGGCGTTGAAGCTCGCCAGCGACGGCGAACCGCCCGATGCTGAAGCCGGGACACCCGCGATGGCGAGCGGCGAGCCCGCGATCGCGCTGAGCGCGGGATCGATCTCGCCGCCGTTCGGCGCAGTCACATTGCCCTGGAAATCGAACAGAGCGGGCGTGACGGTCGAGCTGATGTCGCGCTCGGATTCGGTCAGGCGCGAAGTGCCGTCATACTGGACGTTGACGTTGATCCTGCCGTTGCGGTTGATCCGCACGATCCCGGCTTCGGCGCGCACGGTCGAATTCCCGCCCGCGGTGGGGGCCCCGCCGGTCAGTTCGGCGGTGATCGCGCGGAAGCGCGGACGCAACACGATGTTCACGACGCGCTGATCGGCGCGATAGCCGTACTTCAGCGCCGCTTCCTCGGGCAGGATTTCGGTGCGTTCGATCGCCTCGGGCGGCAAGTCGCGCAGTTCGGAGAAATTCGAGATGCGGCGGCCGTTGAGCAGGATCACCGGCCCGTCGCCGCCACGCCCGCGTCCGCTGCGCGTCTGCGGGGCAAGCGCCTCGATCAGTTCGGACACGCTGCTGACGCCATAGGCGCGGATATCGGCGGGATTGAGCGTCAGTTCGGGCTTGATCTCGCCGGGTACCGCGCCGCGCAGCTCGCCCTTCACGACGATCTCTTCCTCGCTTGGAATATCGTCGGGCGGAGGTTCGGCGGCCGGGGCCGGCGCGGGGTCCGCGCTCTGGGCATAGGCCGCTACCGGCATCGCGCCCGCCAGCAAACCCGCCACCGCGCAACCAAGCTTCAACCCGGACTTCAACATCGCCACCCCAATACTCCACTGATGCGTGGCGTCGCTAAACGGCACTTGTCGCAGAATTGTGCCAGTTTGCGAAGAAATTGCGGCAGTGCAGTATGAACTTGCTGCGTTACCGGCCCTTGCGCGCCTCGGCGATACGCATCAGGCGCAGTACGTTACCGCTCCACATCTTGGCGAGATCGGCTTCCGAATAGCCCGCCGCGCGGAGGCGGGCCGTCACCTTGGGCAGCGCGCTGATATCCTCGAAACCGGCGACCCCGCCGCCGCCGTCCCAGTCGGCGCCGAAACAGACATGATCGACGCCGGCGACCTCGATCAGATGGAGCAGCGATCGCATGAAGGTCTCGAAATCGGGGCGGCCGTCAGGCTCAAGCTTTTGCTGCGCACGGATGCGGGCGATGAGATCGGCCTGCGCGGCGGGGCTCATCGACGCGAGCTTTTCGGTCTCGTCGAGCAATGCGCTGAGCGCCGGGCTGGAGCGGTGGCCTGACAGATAGACGCTGTTGACGCAGATCGCCCCGCCCGAGGCGGCGAGCTTGCGAATACGCGCGTCATCGAGGTTGCGGCCATGATCGAATACGGCGTCGGGGCCGGAGTGTGAGAGGATGATCGGCGTCTTCGACAAGGTGAGCAGCTGATCGAACACCGCGTCGGAGGCATGGCTGGCGTCGACCACCATGCCCAGCCGGTTCATCGCCACCACCCATTCGCGGCCGAGCGGGCTGAGGCCGTTCCAGTGCGGCTTGTCGGTCGCGGAATCGGCGAACTGGTTGTTCCGGAAATGCACCGGCGAGGCCATCCGCACGCCGCGGCGATAGAATTCGTCGAGCAACGAGAGATCGAGGCCGAGTGGATAGCTGTTCTCGATGCTGACGAAGGCGATCCGCTTGCCGGCGCGATCGAGACGGGCGGCATCATCCGCCTTCGTCGCCAGCGCGATCCGGTTGGGGAAGCGGGCAAGGGTCGATGCGATTTCGTCCGAACGCTTCAGCGCGAATGCCTTGGCATCGGCATAGCCCTGCGGCGTCAGCGGTCCCTGTTCGGTGTAGATGACGAAGAAGCCGCCATCGAGATCGCCTTGGTCCATCCGGCCGAGATCGACCTGCGCAACGTCATTGTCGTAGCTGTGCTTCGCGCCGAAATCCCAGCCCGGCCGGGCGAAATGGACCGGCGTGTCGAGATGGGTGTCGAGCGTCAGCAGCCGCTTGTGCAGCGTCGCATCGTCAGCGGGCGCATGTGCCGTGTTGGTGACCGAGGTGCTGCAGGCCGAAGTAGCGAGCAGCAGCGGGAGCAGGATGCGATACTTCATGCCGCGATCCTATCGGCCCCAGCCGCGCGGTAAAGCCCGGTCAGGCTTTGGCCGGACCGAGCAGACGCGCCAGACCCCGAATGCCCTTTTCCTCATGCAAGCCGAGCAGTGTCGCCGCGAGCCGGTCAGAGCGCGCCTTCGCCATGCCCGCCGCCTGGGTCTGGCGATGGAATTTGGCGAGGATCTCGGCTTCGCTGCTGATCTGCTTCATCGGATGGCGCGAAGCGATCGGGACATGAGCGGATTCGGTGCGCCCATCGGCCAGTTCGACCGTCACGCGCGATCCGCGCATTCCGGCGGGCAACGGCGCGAGCTTCGACTTGGCCGCCAGCGCCGCGATCTGCGGGCTGCGGACCGCTGCTTCGTCATAATGATCGAGCCACATCGAACCGCGCAGCAGCGCGTTCACGCTGGCGAACTGGTAGCTGAAATTGGCGTCGGCATGGGCGTCGCGCCCGATCACGAAGGGCTTGGCGACGAAGCCGGTCAGCGATCCGGCCGGATATTCGATGGTGATCGATCGCGCGTTCAGCACATCGGCTTCGCTCAGCCGCCCAGGCTCGCGCAGCGCCAGCCCCGCTTCGATCCCGCAATGGGTGGCCATGCAGGCAGGATAGGGCTTGAAATAGGCTTCGCCGTGGAAGCGCTTGCCGAGGTCCGCGCCGAGGATCTCGGGCCGGGCGCATCCGGCGGTATATTGGGCATAGAAGCCATAGGGCGCGAGCAGCGCGTCGCCGATCCCGGTCCAGCCGCGCTTCGCCAGTTCGGCGGAGAGGATCGCGGCACGGCCGACCAGTCCCTGCGGCAGTTTGAAGTCGGTCGCGCCGTCCCAGATATTCTGGACGGTGCCCGCGATCTGATCGACGCAGATGCCGAACGCGTCACGCATCTGGAGCGGGGAGAGCTTGAGCAACCGCCCGGCAATCGCGGTGGCGGCGATCGCGCTGAACACCGGCGCGCCGTCCCATCCCTGTTCGAAGTCCAGCCCCGCCGCGACCAGCATCCGCGCTGCGATATCATCGCCGATGGTCAGCGCGGTGAGCAATTCCTTACCCGTGGCGCCCTCGCGTTCGGCGAGCGCGAGGGCAGTCATCACCGTGGTCGGCGAATGGTGCGAGGGGACCGAGGCACGATCGATCACCACCGTCATCACTTCAAAGTCATAGGCGCGCGCCGATACCGCGTTGAGCAAGGCGGCCTGCGCCGCGGGCAAGCGGAAGGGATAGCCGACCACGGTCGCCTCGCCCTTGCCGCCGCTGTCGCGCAGCACGTCCGCCAGCCCCGCCGCGCGCGGATGCAGGGTGCCGCCGAACGCGCAGCCGATCGTGTCGAGCAGGCGGTGGCGCGTCGCGAGCAATGCCGCCGGATCGATTGCGTCGGCCGGGCAGGTCGCGGCATGCGTGGCGAGCAGATCGGTGATGCCGGGCTTCTCGCCGCTGCGGCGGTTGACGAAGCGGCCGCCGGACTTGAGCAGGCTGCCGTCCTGAACCGGCGCGTCCTGCGCCTTCGCACCCGATCCGATCCCCGAACCGATCATTGCGGCAGGTGCGATCATCGCACCCGCGGCCAGCATTTCCCTGCGACGCATATCACTCTCCCGATGATGCAAGCGTGCGCCGGAATCCGCCAATCGCTCTTGCCTCAAAAGGAACCGTTATGGCGCATTGCAAACCGCATTCAGGGCGCTGGCGGGCAAGCAGGCGCGGGCCGCGACCGGTTAGTGACGGGCAAAACCGAAACTGACTATGGGAGGGCTATATGGCTTTATCGACATCGAACCGGACCCGCTTGGGACTTCGCACCTTGCTGCTCGGCGCGTGCGCGCTCGGCGGTCTTGCGAGCCCCGCATTCGCACAGGACGCGGCCGAAGCGCCCGTCGCCGAAGAAGCGGCGCAGGATGATGCCGCCACCCAGCCGGGCGATATCGTCGTCACGGGATCGCGCGTCGCCCGCTCGGGCTTCAGCGCGCCGACGCCGACCACGATCATCGGATCGGAGCAGCTCGAGCAGCGCGGATCGACCAACGTCGCGACGATGCTCAATGAAATCCCGTCGTTCCGCGGCACGGTGAACCCCGCCGCCAGCGGCATCCGCACGACGACGCCGGGCGCAAACTATGCCGATCTTCGCGGCCTTGGCAGCTTCCG
Organism: Sphingomonas sp. G-3-2-10; assembly: GCF_012927115.1. Lineage (NCBI taxonomy): Bacteria > Pseudomonadati > Pseudomonadota > Alphaproteobacteria > Sphingomonadales > Sphingomonadaceae > Sphingomonas > Sphingomonas sp. G-3-2-10. The sequence continues at coordinate 760,571 of NZ_JABBFY010000002.1, forward strand.
CACTCTGACGCTGGTCGATGGCCGCCGCTTCGTCCCCTCCGTGCCCACCGCGAGCACCAGCACGCCCTATCAGGTCGATCTGAACGCCGTCCCGTCGCTGATGGTCGATCGCGTCGAGGTCGTCACCGGCGGCGCTTCGGCGCAATGGGGTTCGGACGCGGTTTCGGGCGTGGTCAACCTGATCCTCAATACCCGCTTCGAAGGGCTGAAGGCCGAAGCGCAATACGGCGTTTCGGGTCATGGCGATGGCGACGAATATCGCATCGGCGCGCTGTTCGGCACCTCGTTCGCGGACGGACGCGGCCACATCACCGTCGCCGGCGACTATGTGAAGAATGACGGCATCTACGACGTGTACACCCGCGACTGGGGCCGGGATCAGTATATGATCCTGACCAATCCCGGCAGCACCGTCGCCAACGGCCAGCCGCGCCAGATCATCTCGAGCAACGTGCGCTATGGCACGATCACCCCGGGCGGCCTGATCGTCGGCGTGGGCGGCGGTTCGCCCGCCAGCCTGGTCGGCACCGAGTTCCTGGCGGGCGGCGCGCCCGCAGCGTTCGTTCGCGGCCAATATGGCACCGTCACCAACGCGCTGCAGATCGGCGGCGGCAACGACACCGTGACCACCACGCGCGGCGTCACCCTGACCCCGAAGCTGGAGCGGCGCACGCTGTTCGGCCATCTGGAATATGAATTCTCGGACTCGATCACCGGCTTCGCCGACCTGACCTATGGCTATAGCCGCGGCCAGTCACAGACGCTGCCGCCGCGCGATCAGGGCACCACGGTCGTCACCATCCAGCGCGACAATGCCTATCTGCCCGCATCGATCGCGGCGCAAATGCCGGTGGGCGGCACGATCCGCCTCGGCCGCATCGACTATGACATCGGCCATGCCCGCCCCGACGTGACCAACGACCTGATCCAGGGCACGGTCGGCCTGCGCGGCGATCTGGGCGGCGGCTGGAAGTGGGACGCCCATTATTCGTACGGCGTGAACACCTATGAGCAGCACATCTACGGGATGCGCAACAAGCAGAAGTACGTCTTCGCCGCCGATGCGGTGAACAGCGGCGGACAGATTGTTTGCCGCGCGACCATCGCGGGTCCTTCGTTCAACGCCGCCGCAGCCGGGTGCGTCCCGCTCAACCTGTTCGGCAACGGGTCGCCCAGCGCGGCCGCGATCGCCTATGTCACCGGCACCGTCTTCAGCCGCAATCGCTATACCCAGCACGCAGCAGCGGTGAACCTGCGCGGCGACCCCTTTTCGACCTGGGCCGGCCCAGTCTCGTTCGCGACGGGCGTCGAATATCGCAGCGAAAGCTCGACCGCGATCGTCGATCCGGTTGCCGCCGCGAACAATTGGGAATCGGGCAACGGCCTGCCTTACTCGGGATCGTTCAACGTCCTCGAAGGCTATGCCGAAACCGTCATTCCGCTGGCGCGCGACATGTCCTTCGCCAAGTCGTTCGACTTCAATGCCGCCATCCGTCACGCCCAGTATAGCGGCGCGGCCGGGGGCCAGACCACGTGGAAGCTCGGCTCGACCTGGGAACCGGTCGACGGCCTGCGGTTCCGCGTCGCCCGTTCGCGCGACATCCGCGCGCCCAGCCTGTTCGAGCAGCGCAGCGTGACCGTGCAGGGCCTCAACGTCGTCTATAATGGCGGATCGGCCTTCGTGGAGGTCAACAATACCGGCAACACCCAGCTTCAGCCGGAAAAGTCGGACACGCTGACCGTCGGCTTCGTCTGGTCGCCCAGCTTCGTGCCGCGCCTGCAATTCTCGGTCGATTATTACGACATCTCGGTGAAGGGCGCGATCGACCGGATCGGCCAGCAGAACATCATCGACCAGTGCGCGGCGGGCAACACCGCCCTGTGTTCGTACCTCGTCCTTTCCGGCGCCACGCTGATCCGGGTGAACAACCCCTATGTGAACCTCAACACGATCACGACGCGGGGCTTCGACGGCGCTCTGAGCTATCGCGCGCCGATCGACTCGCTGTTCGGCGCGCCGGGTTCGGTGTCGTTCAACCTGTCGGGCACCTACACCACCGACATGCTGTTCGGCACGCCGGGCGCAGCGGTGGTGCAGCGCGCGGGCGAGAACAGCATCTTCAACGGCGTGTCGGGCTATGCGGTGCCGACCTTCCGCGGCAACGCATCGGTCAGCGTCAATGCCGGCCGCTTCACGGTGACGCCGCAGCTGCTCTACATCAGCGGCGGCAAGTACAATAACGTGTGGACCGACGTCTCGACCTCGACCAAGCAGGCCGACATCAACGACAACAGCATCCCTGCCGTCGCCTATGTGAACCTGTCCTTCAGCTACGACATTCTCGGCGAGAACCGTCTCCAGCTGTTCGGCGTGGTGAACAACCTGCTCGACAAGGATCCGCCGCCCGTGCCGAGCTTCACCTCGGGCCAGTCGGTCAACACCGTGCTGTACGACGCGATCGGCCGCTACTTCCGCATCGGCGTCCGCGCCAAATTCTGATCCGCTCCCAAAGGGGGGAGCGTACGGCACCCGTGGGGCCCGCCTTGACGGCGGACCCTGCGGGTGCTGTCCCTTTATATGACTTCAAGGAGAAGCGCGTGCGACGACCGGTCGAGGACGAGTTCGAACTGCGGAACCGCTACTCCACGATGGAGCGCGGCGAACTGGACCAGACCGTCGGGTTCCTGCTGCGCGCGGCGTGGAAGGAAGTGTCGCGGCAGTTCAACGCATTCTTCCGCGAAGCCGATTTCACGCCCGGGCTATACACCATCATGGTGCTGGTCGACCTGAATCCGGGGTGCAATCCGGGCGATCTGGCCAAGCCGATGGGGATTTCGCAGAACAATCTAGTCGCGCATGTCGACGAACTGGTCGAGCGCGGCTTCCTGACCCGCAGCGTCCATCCGCGCGACCGGCGGGTGAAGGTGCTCAACCTGACCGATCACGGCAAGGAACGGCTGACCGAGCTGCGCAAGGCGCACAAGCTGTACGAGAAGCGCATCGCCCAGCAGATCGGCAAGGACGAGATGACGCAGCTGCTGCGCATCCTCGGCAAGTTCGAGGCGGTGCCGGACTAGATTGGATCGACATCCAGCGCTGTTGCCGGCGCGCGCCGGGATTGTGTGAATCGTTTAAAAACAATCGCTTCTCGCGGCACTGGTTGACACGGTTGACACCAATATCGCGAAAAACCGGTTTCCCGCGAAAAACGGGATGGTTCGGACAAGTTGAATTCGGACACGTTCAAAGAGCGCGCCCGAAGCGTCCGGGCGCGCGGAGCCAAGCAGGCGAAATCCAACATTTCAAGCGTGTCGGATCCGACCCTACGCGCCTGCAATCGCCGTCGCGCGATAGCTGCGCGGCGAGGCGCCGAAGCGTTCGCGGAACAGGCGGCTGAAGTGCGACGAGCTGTTGAAGCCCCATGAGAAGGCGATGTCGGTGATCGGGCGTCGCGCGGCGGTGGACAGATCCTCCCGGCACCGTTCGAGCCGCAGGCCCCAGATATGCCCCGCGACCGTCTCGCCGCTGTCGCTGAACGCCTTGTGGATATAACGTTTGGTGCAGTTGAGCGCCCCCGCCACGCGATCGACCGAGAGTTCGGGATCGGCGAGGTTGCGCGCGATATAGGCTTGCGCGCGGGCGAGCAGCGCGTGGCGCGAACTGACGCCGCGCTGGCGATCGCGATTTTCCCATGCGGCCGAGCGGACCAACTGGAGCGCGATGCGCGAAATCTCGTCGCCCTGCGCCAAATCGATCGTGTCGGCGGCGTCGGCGAGCGAGGCGAGGAAGGTGCCCGCGACGCGGCCCATGCCCGACCCGCCCATGCTGCGTCCCGCCGCGCGGGTGAGTTCGAGGGTGCGCGACCAGCCGCTTTCGGCTTCCTCGCCATGAAGGACGAGGACCGCGCCTTCGTCGCTCGCTTCGAGTTCGAGCACCGGGCCGGGGACGACCGCCCAGTCCAGCGCCTCCAGCGTCACGCCGCCGTTGCGCCACGCCACCGCGCTGCTGCCGCTGCGCTGGAGGATGAGCGCGCCGCTGCGCGGGATGGCGACTTCGAGACGGCGCGAGGTGCGGGCCAGCGCGACGCTCTGCATCTGTACCCGGCCGAATCGCCGGCGCTGCGGCGCGAGCGACTCGCCCGCCATGCGTTCGAACGAAGCTGAAATTGCGTGCGCCATGTCGACCTCTCCCGCTGCCCGTCGTTACGGGTCATATTATGCCGGCTCGCCTGCGCGAGCATATTATGTATGTCTTATACATATTCTTGCTTAGATGTATATCGAGTGTCAACGGGGGGCGGGTTTCCGGGGGTTTGCGCGCGCGACTGTTCGCCGTGGGACAAGTCTGGAAGCGGCGCGGCGTTCACAAAGACGCCGACAATTCACGGGTTTCGAAAGCGACGATGACACTCTTTCCCGACACGCCGATGTTCCGCGGGCCGAACCGGCCGCAGCGTATCGAGGCCGATATTTTCGAGCTGGAATATGAAGGCACGATTCCCGAAGCGATCCGGGGCGCCTTTTACCGCTGCGGCCCGGACCCGCTGTTTCCGCCGCGCGCGGGCACCGATATCGGGATCAATGGCGACGGATTCGTCTCGCAATTCCTGTTCGATGGCGGCCATGTCGATTTCCGGCTGCGCTTCGTGCGCACCGAGAAGTTCATCGCCGAGCGCAAGGCGCGCGCCGCTCTGTTCGGGTCGTATCGCAATCCCTTCACCGACGATCCCAGCGTCGCGGGAGTGGACCGCACCACCGCCAACACCGCGATCGCCTGGTATGACGGGCGGCTGCTGGCGCTGAAGGAAGACGGGCTGCCGCACGAGCTGGATCCGTTCACGCTGGAGACTCTGGGCAAGTTCGATTTCGGCGGCGCGCTGCGCACCCCAATGGTGACTGCGCACCCCAAGGTGGATCCGGCGACCGGCGACTGGCTGTTCTACGGCTTCGAATGTGGCGGGCTCGCAACGCTCGACGCGTCGTTCTGCGTCGGTGCGCCCGATGGCACGCTGGCGCATGAGGAGTGGTTCAAGCTGCCCTATGCGGCGATGATCCATGATTTCGCGGTGACCGAGAATTACGCCATCTTCCCGATCATGCCGACGACCTCGGACATCGAGCGGATGCGCGCCGGCGGCGATCACTGGGCATGGGACCCGTCGCTGCCGACCTGGATCGGCGTGCTGCCGCGTGGCGGGACGGCGGAAGACATTCGCTATTTCCGCGGGCCCGCACGCTGGTCGTTCCACACGATGAACGCCTATGAGGACGGACGGCTGATCCATCTCGACACCACCGCCGCGCCGACCAACGCCTTCTTCCCCAATATCGACGGATCGCGGCCCAAGCCCAGCGAAGGCGATTTCCACCTGACGCGCTGGACCTGCGACCTTGCCGGCAATGACGATGTGTTCACCGAGACCCGCCTGTACGACCTGCCGAGCGATTTCTACGACATCGATCCGACCAAGGTCGGCCGCCCCTATCGCTATGGATTCATGGCGGTGAAGGCGACCGACCGGCCCGCCAACCGCATCGGCGTGCCGCATCCGTTCAACGCGCTGGGCAAGATCGACGTCACCACCGGCGAAACCGGCCTCTGGTATGCCGGGCCCGAAAGCGCGGTGCAGGAGCCGGTGTTCGTCCGCCGCAGCGACGATGCGCCCGAGGGCGACGGCTATCTGCTCGCGGTGGTCAACCGGCTGGCCGAGCGGACCAGCGAGCTGGTGATCCTCGATACCGCGTGCATGACCGATGGCCCTGTCGCCCGCATCTATGTGCCGCTGCACCTCAAAATGGCGTTCCACGGCCTGTTCATTTCCGCCGACGATCTGGCGCAGGGCCGCCATCCGCAGACCCAGGAGTTCGCCGCATGACTCGCGTGAAAAGCTTCGACGGCATCGAACTGGCCGTGACCGACGAGGGCGAGGGACGCCCGGTGCTGCTGGCGCACAGCCTTGGCGCGGATCATCGCATCTGGGATCCGGTCGCCGCCGATCTGCGCGCGGCGGGCTTCCGCACGATCCGCTACGATCTGCGCGGGCATGGCGGTTCGGACGCGCCCGAGGGGCCGTATGACGTGGCGGCGTTCGGCAAGGACATGATCGCGATCCTCGATGCGCTCGATCTGGCGCGCGCCGATGTGATCGGGCTGTCGGTCGGCGGCATGGCGGCGATGTGGCTGGCGGTGAATGCGCCGGAGCGGGTCGGGCGGCTGGTGCTGGCCAACACCACGCCGTTCATCCCGGTCAAAGATCGCTGGGACCCGCTGATCGCCGATGCGCTCGCCAATGGCCTTGACGGGATTGCCGGGCCGATGATCCTTGGCTGGCTCTCCACCGGCTTCAAGACGAGCCAGCCCGGCGCGGCCAACGCGCTGGTCGAGACAATGCGGACGATGGCCCCGGCGGGCTTTGCCGGGACCTGCGCGATCCTGCGCGATGTCGATCTGCGCGGCGATCTGGCGCGGATCGCCGCGCCGACTCTCGTGGTGCATGGCGTCGAGGACGAGCGGGGCGTTCCCGCTTCGGCGGGGCTGGTCGCGGGGATCGCCGGCGCGGTCCGCGCCGACATCGCCGATGCGGCGCATCTGTCCCCGGCGGAGAATCCGGGGCAAGTGGCGCGCGCGATCCTGGAGTTTCTCGCATGACCACCGCTGCCGCGCCCGCCGAACGCGACTGGACCCTCACCAGCGGCTGGACGCTCGGCCTGCTGACGGTGATCTACGCGCTCAACTATCTCGATCGCCAGATCCTCAGCCTCGTCCTTCCGCTGATCAAGGCCGAGCTGCACGTGTCGGACACGATGCTGGGCCTCGTCACCGGCTTTGCCTTCGTCCTGTTCTATTCGCTGATGGGCATCCCGATCGCGCGGCTGGCCGACCGGTCGAACCGGCGCAATATCATCGCCATCGGCTGCGCCTTCTGGAGCGCGATGACGATGGTGACCGGGCTCGTCACCTCGGTGTGGCAGCTGGCCGTCACCCGTTTCATGATGGGCGCAGGCGAAGCGTGCGGGATCGCGCCGAGCAATTCGATGATCGCCGACCTGTTCAGCGCGGCCAAGCGCCCGCTGGCGCTTTCGATCATGACCGCGGGCAATGGCCTCGGCTCGCTGCTGCTGTTCCCGATCGTCGGCTGGATCGCGCTCCATTATGGCTGGCGCAGCACCTTCTACGTCGCGGGCGCGGCTGGGATCGTCGTCGCTTTGCTGTTCTTCCTCACCGTGCGCGAACCGGCGCGGCGTGACGCCAAGCCGCTGATCCGGCGCGAGACATTCAAGGAAGCGATGGCCTTCCTTGCCGGATCGCGCGCCTATATCTGGATCCTCGCCGGCGGGGCGTTCATGGGCGTGAGCCTCTACGCCAACATCGTGTGGAATTCGAGCTTCCTCGTCCGCGTCCACGGCTTCAACATGGCCGAGATCGGATCGACGCTGGGCCCGATCCGCGGGCTGGCCAGCGCGCTGGGCGTGGTGGTCGGCGGGATGCTGGTGTCGCGGCTCGGCGCGCGCGATGCGCGGCTGCGGCTGATCGTGCCGGGCATCGCCTGCATCCTCGTGCTGCCCGCCGAAATCCTGTTCCTGCTGCCGAGCGATCCGACGGTCTCGCTGATCGGCCTTGCGCTGGCGACCTTCCTGTCCGCCGTGCACCTGGGCCCGGTCTATGCTGCGTGCATGAGCCTGGTCCCGCCGGGCCTTCGCGCCACGGCGTGCGCGGTATTCCTGTTCGTCGCCAATCTGGTCGGCCAGATCATCGGGCCGCTGCTGGTCGGCGCGCTGAACGACCATTGGGCTTCGCTCTATGGCGACCTCGCGATCCGCTATTCGATGATGGTGGGAGCAAGCTGCGCCACCGTCGCCGGGCTGTTCCTGATCCTCGCCGCCCGCCACTTCATCCCCGACACGCGCCGCGCCGAAGCGGCCTGATCCCCTCTAGGAGAGACCCGATGACCGACACGTCCGTTCTTGGCGAAGACTATCAGCCCATCTCGCTGATCGGCCTCGAATTCGCCTTCCGCATCCGCATCTATTTCGACGAGCGCCGCAAGTTCGAGCCGACCACGCCGATGGGCGGGCGCGTCTATGTGCCGCCGCTTTCGGGCGATATTTCGGGGCCGCGGCTGCAGGGCCGGGTGATCCCGCACAGCGGCGGCGACTGGGCGCGCGGGCGCAGCGACAATGCGGCCGAGCTCAACGCGCACTACATGCTCGAAGCGTCGGACGGGACGCCGATCTACATCAACAATCGCGGCTTCCTGTACGGGCGCGACGATGCCGGGCTGCCGGTAAAGGTCGCCAACAAGACGCAGGAGAATCTCGCGGCGGGCGCCGAGACCAGCTGGAAGATCGCGCCGGACACCTATTTCTTCTGCATCCCCGCGTTCGACGCGCCGGTCGGCCCGCATGACTGGCTGACCCGCCATGTGTTCATCGGGCGCGGACGCCGGGTGCCGAGCCCGGATCATACCTGCTTCGACTATTATATCGTCGACAACGCCTGATGATCGACCGGCGGGAATTCCTCGGCAGCGCCACCGTCGCCGCGTCGCTGGCCGCATCGGTTCGCGCTTCGGCGCGGCCGGTGGCGGCGGATGCGCCGTCGGTCACCGCCGGACTTGTCGACTTCGCGCTGAAGTCGCGGTTCGAGGATCTGCCCGCCGATGTCGTTCATGAAAGCCGCCGCTATGTGCTCGACGCGCTGGGCTGCGGCGTGGCGGGGCATCTGACCGCCAAGGGCCGGCTTGCGGCCGCCCACGCCGCGGCGATGGGCGGGCGCGGACAGGGGAGCCGGATCCTGGGCAGCGCGGCGCGGAGCGATCCGGCCCATGCCGCCTTCGCCAATGGCGAACTGATCAACGCGCTCGATTACGACGCCATCCCCCACGTCCCGCCCTTCCTGTTGCCGCCGTTGCTCGCCATTGCCGAGCGCGAGCGATCGTCGGGCCGCGAACTGATCCGCGCCGTCGCGGTCGGCACCGAGATCGCGCTGCGGCTCGAGCGCGGCACCAGCAAGATGGCGGCGTCGGTCGCCGCGACGGGCAAGACGCCCGCGGTGTTCGGCATCTGCAACGCCAGTATCGTCGCGGCGGCGGTGGGCTGTGCGATGCTGCTGAAGCTCGACGCGGTCCGCACCGCCAACGCGCTGGGCCTCGCCGCCTATTTCTGCGCCGTCCCGTCGAGCCATGCTTGGGAGACGCGCGCGCCCAAATCGATGGTGAAATATTCGCCGGTCGGGATCAGTTGCCAGAATGCGGTGACCGCCGCGCTGCTCGCCGCGAGCGGCTATACCGGCGATCCCGTCGCTCTCGACGGACCGGCGGGGTTCCCGCTATTCTTCGGCGGGCTGCAATGGGACGACGCGGCGGTGCTGGCCGGTCTGGGCGAGCGCTGGGCGATCCTCGGCACCCAGTACAAGCCGCACGCCTGCTGCCGCTTCACCCATGCCGAAGTCGATTGCCTGCAGGCGATCGTCGCCGAACATGCGCCGAAACCCGACGAGATCGGCCGCATCCATTCGCTGGGCATCCCGTTCGTCGCCAATCCGGACATGACCGTGGTGCGCACGCAGGAGGATGCGCAGTTCAGCACGCACTATGTGCTGGCGCTCGCCGCGCTGGGCATTCCGCTCGACGCGCGGTGCCAGGATCCGGCGCTGTTCACCGATCCGCGCATCGCCTCGCTGATGGCGCGCACCGTGCGCGACGTGCACCCCGAGGCGCTGGCGGTGAAGCGGAGCGATCCGGCAAGCTATCTCGCGCGCGTCGAAGTGTCGATGAAGGACGGGCGCAGCTTCGTGCGCGAGACGCGCTATCCGCGCGGGACGATCAAGCCGGGCTTCACCATCCCGGACGCCGAGCTGATCGCGAAATGCCGCGCCAACCTCGCCACGGCGCTGCCCGGAAGCCGGGCCGCGCGCGCGCTGGACCTGCTGACGACGCTCGACACCGCCACCGATATCGGCGCGGTGATGGCGCAGCTGACGCCTAGAGGATCGTGACCCGCCGGTCGCGGGCGCCGACGACGAACAACCGGCCCTGCGCATCGGCCATCAGCACGAGCCCTGCCTCACCCGCCTGACGGGCGAGGCAGGCAAGCTGCACGTCCTCGTCATGGTTCAGGATGATGAGCGGCTGCCCGGATAGGGCATCGCCGATGCGGGTTCCGGCTCCATCGGCTGCCGGCGCGATATAGGGCCGGTCGAGATCGCACGACTGAACCGTATCGAAGCCGGCGATCCGGGCATGAGCGCGCCTTTCGACGAAAGTGCGTGCCAGCGTTTCCTGATTTTCGGTCCAGATCCCGACCTGCATCGACGGGCGCGTGCTGGCTTCGCTCGTCGCCATCATCGCATCGAAACCCTGATTGCGAATCCAGCGCCAGTCCGCCGGCGCGACCGGTTCGGACAATGCAGCCTCTACCTTGGGCAGGCAGATCTTCGTCGTCAGGGTGCCGTTGGCGTGCAGCGTCCAGACTTCCATGACGCCGCTTCGTCCCCGGCTCAGATCGACCGTGAGCCATGACGGCGCGTTACGATGCTGGGCGAAGGCGATGGCGCGGAGCCGGTCGGTCAGCGCGCACGACCAGAGAAATTCGATGCGCGGCGCGGGCGCGCACAATTTCACCAGATCGAGTGCGCCGATCTCGCCGCCGATCTGGACCAGCCACTGGCTTTCCGACGTGATGTCGTGGTGCGCGGCCAGCGCAACCTTGCCGATCGGATGGAAGGTTCGGGCATGGCTGGCGAAGCGCGTGAGCAGGCTCGCGCCATCCTCGAGCGCCTGAACGACGATGACGTTCGGACTGGTGCCGATCGCGATCAGGGCGGTGACGTCGCTGATATTCTGCTGCCACTGGATCGCGCCGTCGCGGTCGAGCAGCTGCAGCAGCCAGCTCTCGCGCCAGACCAGCATGGTGCCGTTGCCGAGCAGGCAGGCGCAGCGGATCGCGGGCCGTATGGCGACCACGGGCGGCACGTCCCATTCGAGATCCGGACGCACTGCCGCGACGTGCAGCTTGCCGAGCTTGCCGACATCCGCCGCCAGCACGGTGAGGCCCGCGCGGGTCAGCAAGGCGTGCAGCGTCTGCAGATCGTTCGATCCCAGGCTGGCCGACGCGATCGCGATCAGCGCGCGCGCGAACGCCTCGACGATCGGCTGGGCGGGGCCGCGCCAGAAACCGGCCTGCTCGACGCAATCCGGCGTGGACAGGCGGCTGAACTGGCCCAGCAGATCGAGCATGAGCCGACGGCCATCCTCCGCCTCGCCGCGCATCACCGACTGGAGCCACCCCAGCGCCGCCGCGTGCCGTTCCGTTCCGGCGACCGCGGCGAAGGGCACCGCGCCGATCCCGTCGGCGCTCAGATCCTCGCCGTTCCAGCGCGCCGTCAAGACCGCGCGGACCGCCAGCTCGCAATCGAATCCGCCCCCGCCATCCACGGCGAGCGCGGCACGCAGCCAGCTCCGACGCGTCTCGAGCAGCGCATGGTCGCTATCGGCGGCACCGGCGAGCGGATCGGTCACCTGCAAGGCGCGCAGCGGCTGACCCGTCGCCAGCAGCATGTCGGTCCACGCCTTGATCACATAGGCATGGAAGGCGGGATCCCCCCTCCGGCTCTCCTCGGCCAGCTGATCGAAACAGGCCGTCCGCTTCGCCAGCGCCAGCGCGGTGTCCGTCTCGCCGGCAAGGAAGAACATCCGGATCGCCAGCGACGGCTCCTGCTTGCTGTCGATCGCGAGCTTCGCCGCTTCGTGGAACAGCTTGCCCTTTTCGAGGACCAGCACGGCACGGCGATGATCGCCGAGCAATTGCGAGTGGATATAGGCGGCGCGGCGGAAGTCCCCGTCACGCTCCAGCTTCTCGGCAAGCTGGAGATAGCGGTCGCGCAGCGCGTAATAGGCGCCGCCGCCGAAGATCGGCGCGGAAATGCCCTCGTTCGACAGATCGAAGTCGAGCCGCGCCCGCGCTTCGGGCAACTGCGCGGGATAACGGCTGACGGGCTTCTTGCCGGGATTGTCGTTGCCGAGCCGGAGCGCAAGGCGCAGCGCGCCGTCGAGATCGCCCGACGCGATCAGCTTTTCGACCTGCCCCAGCCGTTCGCCATATTGCCTGCGCAGCCCCGTGCCGAGCGGCGTGTGCCAGCGGAGCCAGCCCGCGAGATTGGCGAGCAGCCCTGGCGCGCGCGGCGGCGCACTGGCCTGCCCATGCCCCTGGGCCGGCGCGCCGCCATGCCCGCCGCTGTCGCCGAACAGGCGCAGGCTGAACAGCCCGCCAAAGGCCTGCCGCAGGATCGACGAGAGCTTGATCGGCTTGTCGCCGACCCCCAGATGCGCCGCCATGTCGCGCAGCAGATCGGCACCGTCGCTTTCGATCGGAACCCCGGCGCGCGAGACTCGCGCCAGCCGCGGCGCATCCCCATCGCCATCCCCGCTGCCCGCGATGCCAGTGACCGGCACGCCGGACAATGTCGTGCGGACGCGCACCGGCGGGCGATGCACGTCGATGCGGGGCATGTCCCACAGCGTCGCGACCGGCAGCGGCGTCAGCGCGGCGATCGCGATGCGATGTGCCTGTCCGCCCCACCACAGCTCGATCCGGCGTATCTCCGCAGCGGCCGGCGACCGGACGGGATCGGTGCCGGCCTCATTGGCGGCGAAGCTGGTCAGCGTCGCACCCGGCCCTGCGATCAGCGGCAGCGCCGAGGGCCAGATTCGAGCCTCGACATGGGCCGGATCGACGAACGCCACCACCAGAAGTCCGGCTGAATCACCCGCGGGGCCGAGTGTCCCGCGCCACATCGCGCGCACCCGGTCGCGGACCGGGCGCAGATCGGGCATGGGCGCGCCATCGCGCAGGACGAACGCGATCCCGTCGCACCAGCCGGAACCGGCCAGGGTCGGCCGCGCCGGAAAGTCGCGGTCGATCGAACGGGCGGCGCGGCGCGTGACGTGACTGCGGTCAGCCATCGAGCGGTCCCAGATCGACCTTGATCGCTTCACGCGCCAGCACCTGAAGATCGAAGCGGGTGCATTCCGACTGCGAATGCTTCTTTTTCCTGCGGTACAGCAACAGTTCGAGCGGGGCCTGGTCGTCATCGACCTTCACCGCCCATACGCCATCGTCGCCCGGCTGGATCTTAACGATCGACAGCGCATCGTCGCCCAGCCGCAGAACCGGCTGCTTCAGCGTCGGAACGCCATTATTGTAGCGCACCGTCCGCACGGTGCCGTTTCCGCCGTGGCGCGCATCGGACCAGATCCGCACGGTCAGCTGCTGCGTGCCGCCATGCGCCGACAACAAAGTCTCGTGCGGTTCGAGCCGGATCGTCGCCGGATCGCCGCTGTCGCCGCGCTTCACCAGCCAGTCGAAGGGCGGGATGGTCCAGACATTGGGCATCACGCTGTACGCCAGACTGCGATGCGCCGGCGAATAGACCATATCGAACAGCCGGTCCGGCCCGATAGCTTCGTCGCCGATGAAGAATTCGTCCATGTGCCGCTTCGAAATCTTCACCACCCGCAGCATCTTCGCGTCCGGATCGGGCTGCACGACGCGATAGGGCCCGCTGGACCAGAGCGTCTTCGGCGCCTTGAGCAGCGGCGAGAATTGCGCTTCCCCGCCATCGGGCCGCGACCGGAACACAAAGGCCTGGCCGAAGCTGGAATAGACTTCGAGATCGCCGCCCCAGCTCATCGACGGGATCGCGCCGGGCGGCTGGTTGCGGAAGAGATGGCTGGAGGGCACTTCGCGGCGCAGGCCCGAAAGGATCGCCGGTGCGGCCCCCGCGGACAGCGCGATGTCCTTGAGGATCATCGTATCCCGGCCCGAACGCGCGGTGTGCACCACGATGCGGAGCAATTGTCCGTCCAGCCCCACGCCCGCCAGCTTGAGATGATCGGGCAGGAGGACGAACCAGCTTTGCGCGATCTTCCAGGCCGGATCGCCGGTGAGGATCAGCAGCCCGTGGCGCATCCGGACGATCTTGGTGTCGGTGCGGGGAGTGATGAAGTGGCGCGGCTCCCATCCGCCCATCTTCGGGCGCGGCGACGTCTCCAGCTTCGCGAGCTCTGCCGGCTTGAGCGGCGCAAACGGCTTGTCGAGCGCCGATACGCAGATGCGGTCGTGGGGAAACACGATGGTGGCGCGGTTCCGCTCCGCACCGCGCTGGCGCACGACGATCTGCGCGGCCCGCCGCTCGCCAGGAGCGGGAGGTTGCAGCGTGAAGGCCAGCGCGCTGGCGCTATCCGCGACGGCTGGCCCCCGCATGTCCGACCCGATCACCCAGTCGAGATATTCGGGCGCGGCGGCGGGCGCGGCACCGGCCGTCAGCGTCTCCCACACAAGCCGGGCGGCATCGACATCCTCGCTGTCCATCTCGCGATAGCTGACCGCGCGCAGGAAGCGTTTGATGGTGTTGACCGAAATCTGGTCGAACCACACCGCGCCTGCTTCGCGCGGGAGGAAGCACCAGTGGAATTCGGCGCCGCGCGCATGAGCGATGCGGGCCATGAAGAACAGGGCCGCCAGCCCGATCAGCCTGCCGTGCCCGAGCATCCCGGGGCCCGCCGAGATCATCGCGCGATAGACCGGCCGGGTGCCCGGATCGGCGAACTGCTTCTCGTGGAACAGCGTCTCGGATTCGGCCAGCCGACGCAGGAACTCGAGCGGCGCTTCGGTCCGCAACAGCAGCTCGCTCTGGACGATGTGCGAAATCTCGCCGCGCAGAGTGAGGCCGCCCAGCCCCTCGAATTCGCCCTGCGGCGCCAGTTCGCGCCAGTCGAAATTGCGGGCGAGCCGCTCGAACTGGAGCAATTGCCCGTGCAGCAGCTCGACCAGAGAGTCCGACAGCCGCTCCAGCACCGGAAGGAACGGCGCATAGGCGGACGGGAAAACGGGGCCGCCGCCGTCGCTCATGCCGCGCGGGCGCACAACAGCGAGCGGTGGAACGCCACCGGCTCGCGGACCACGTAGAGATCGGCTTCACCGGTCGACGCCGCCGTATCGCCGAAACGCGGCACGACGATCGCGGGCGGCGCGACGTCGTAATGGTCGAACATCGCGGCGATCAGCGCACCCTGCACATGCGCGGGCGCATCGATCGTCACCCCGGCGGGCAGCCAGATGCGCGGGGCGATCTCGTAAAGCGCGGTCACGCCGTCGAGGCGCGGCAGGACCATGCCCGTTTCGCCCGGCACCGTGCCGGCGAAGATCGCGGCCCAGCCATCGCCATGCTCGACCGCAAGCGACTGGAGCAGCCGCGACTTGCGCGACATCGAAGTGACGAACGCGTCGACCGCCGCATCGCCGATCGCGATCAGCGCGCCGATCGTCTGCACCGGATCGATGCGGCGCCACGCCATCACGCTGCCTCGATGGGCGCCGCCGCCTCCGGTCCCGCGTCAGGCGCGGCCTTGCCGCTCGAATGCGCTTCGAGCACGGTTTCAAGGCTGGCGCGGACCACGCGAAGCTGTTGCGGCAGGGTCTTCGCATCGAATGCGGCGTCGATCCGGGTCAGCATCGTCTCGAGCCGGACCAGCCAGATCTCGTGCAGCGGATCGGTGACCAACGCCGGACGCGATTCGAGCAGCAGGGTCGCCTGTTCGGTCAGATGCGCGGCGTGCGCGGTCGGGCCATAGGTGGCGTGCGCCACGCTGTTCGACAGCACGGGGTTGCGGCTGTCCTTCAGCTCGGCATGGAGCAGCTCGCGCACTTCCTCCTGCTGCGCCTTGGACTGGACCAGATAGGTGATCGGCCACAGGTCCTCGGGACCCGCCACCGCCGAACCGCGCAACAGGGCCGCCGCCGCGATCAGCTTCTGGCCCTTCACGATCTTGCGGTCGGACATGATCACGCCGGTCAGCCGGATCTTGCGCACGATATGGGCATAGGCTTCGTACACGCCGGTCATGTCGGTCCTGAGCGCGGCGTCGTGCAGACCGGCGATCAGCCCCTTGCCGAGCGGCGCGACGGGATCGCTGCCGCCCGCAGCCTGCCAGCCCGAACGGAGCAGCTCGGTCAGCTGGCTCTCGCCGACCGGATCGACGAACATCGTGACCAGAAACCGGTCGGCGAAAGCGGCGAGCAGCGTATCCTCGGGCATCGCGTTGGACGCGGCGACGCACGAGATCAGCGGCACGTTCATGCTGTACTGGCCGCGGCGATAGGTTCGCTCGTTGAGGATCTTGAGCAGCGAGTTGAGGATCGCGGTGGACCCCAGGAAAATCTCGTCGAGAAAGGCGATATCCGCTTCGGGCAGCATCCCGTGGGTGACCGGGCGGATCTGCCCTTCCTTCAGCGCATTGAGATCGAGCGCGCCGAACAGCTCCGAAGGCTCGGTGAAGCGGCCGATCAGATACTCGAACGACTTCGCGTCGACCGACGCGGCGATCGCCTGAACCGCCGCCGACTTGCCGGTGCCCGGCGGGCCGATCAGCAGCACATGCTCGCGCGCGATCAGGCCGAGCATGACCAGTTCGAGCAGCGCGCGGCGCGACACGAACTGCGCGCTGAGCGCGTCGAGATGCGCGTTCACCTGAGTCACCGCATCGGCAATCACGCGATCGGGTTCGCTCGAAACCTGCATTGTCTTCCTGTGGCTGAAGAATCCCCTGCCCCCTGCGTAGAGGCTCGACGGCGATCCCGGAAGGGCCGTGGCGCAGAAGTGCGACGCGGGCGCGCGTCGCCGATCGGCCCGCAACGCGATCGGGGCGATTATAGGTTATAATTTCATACTATTGCGTGTTACCCTTGAGCGACCCGATCGATGGAGCCAAGCCATGCACAAGACGATGCCGATCCGCGCCACAAGGCGGGCCATTCTGGCGGGTGCGCTGGCCGCGCCGCTGATCCCCGCTCTGGCTCGCGCGGGCGACGCATCGTTCGGCGCGCCGGCGGGCGCGGTCGAGCGGATCGTCCCCGTCGCGGGGGCGAAGCTGTGGAGCTGGGATTCGGGCGGCAAAGGCGCGCCGATCCTGCTGCTCCACCCCGCCACCGGCAGCGCGGCGATCTGGGAATATCAATATGCCGCGTTTCGCGATGCCGGATACCGCGTCATCGCCTATTCGCGGCGCGGGCATTATCGCTCGCCGGTCGAAGCCGGGTCCAATCCGGGCTTTTCGGTCGACGATGTCGATGCGGTGGCCGACGCATATGGGCTGAAGCGCTTCTTCCTGCTGGGATCGGCGGCGGGGGGCTTCATGGTGCCCGACTATGCGCTGGCCCGGCCCGAGCGGCTGATGGGGATCGTGATGGCCTGTACGCAGGGCGCGGCGGCCGACCCGGCGTTCCGCGCGAGCATCAGCCGGATCCTGCCCGAGGGGTTTTCGAAGATGCCGGCATCGTTCCGCGAGCTTGGCCCCTCCTATCGCGCGACCGAACCCGAGGGGATGGCGCGGTGGGAAGCGCTGGAGCATGTCGCGACGATCGACGGGCGCTACCGCCAGAAGCCGCGCAACGTGCTGGACTGGCCGACGGTCGGGCGGATCGCGGTGCCGACGCTGGTGATCGCGGGCGGCGCGGACCTGTACATCCCGCCCGCGCTGGCGCGCATCTATGCCGGGCATATCCCCGGAAGCCGGTTCGAAGTGATCGAGGATAGCGGCCATTCGGCCTATTGGGAGAAGCCCGCGGCGTTCAACCGTGCGGTGCTGAAGTTCGCGGCCAGATACCGGAGGGGGTGATCCCCCGGCCGCCGCGAAGGCGACCGGGAGATCGGGGGCTTGCCTCTAGAAGCGCAGGCGGACGCCCGCCTTGTAGAAGCGGCCGACGACATCGTAGTTGGTGCCGTTGGTCTGGGTCAGCAAAGTGGTCGACGGGATGATCGGCGGATCGCGGTCGAACACATTGTTGATCACCCAGAAGAACTGGAAGCGATCCCCCGCGTCGACCGTGCCCGACAGGTTGAACAGGGCATAGGCCCCGATGGCATTGTCGTCATGGCTGACGTCCGCCGGCTGACCGTTGGTCGGCACTTCGGTGAAGGCATTGTCGATCACGCCCGCACTGACGAAGCGGACCTGCCCGGTGAGCGAGAAGGGCTTTTGCGAATAGGTGGCCGAGAAATTGGCCTTCCAGTGCGGCACCGCGCCTTCGGACTGATCGAGCTGTCCCGCCTGTTCGTTGACCGAAGGCGCTTCGCCCGGTCCGCCGGGGACGATGATCGTGAACTTGTCGACATAGGTGGCGTTGGCGCGGAGGTTCAGATCGCCGCCCGCCAGCGGCAGGCTGTAGCTGGCGGCCAGATCCATGCCCCGCGTCTCGAACGAGGAGAGGTTGAGGAACTGGTTGGTCACGCCGATCAGCGCGCCGCCGCTGAACTGGAGCAGGTTGCAATAGCTGGCGACGCCGAGGCCGCAGAGGCGGGCGATTTCGGCCTGGCCGACATTGGCGATGACGTCGGACACGCGGATGTCGAACAGATCGACCGACAGGCGGAGGCTGCGGACGAAGCTGGGCGACCAGCTGACGCCGATCGTGGTCGTTTTCGAGCGTTCGGGCTGCAGTCCGGCATTGCCGACATTGGCGACGCGGACGCCGGGATAGGTCACGCCGTTATAGACGACATTGTTGAGCGAGACCGTGGGCGGGACCAGCAGTTCGTACAGACTGGGCGCGCGGATATCGAGCGAGTGGGTGCCGCGGATCAGCAGGCCCTGCACCGGCTCCCAGGTCGCGCCCGCCTTCCACGTCGTGACGCCGCCGAAGCGGGTATAGTCGGCATAGCGGATCGCGCCGTTCACGGTGAGCGCATGCGCGAAGGGCAAGTTCGCGGCCAGCGGGACGGTCGCTTCGACATAGCCTTCGCGAACCGAGAAGCTGCCGGCGAACTGGCCGCCGACCGAACTGTCGTACACGCCGGTCAGCGACACGGCGTCGACCAGCGAATTGAGCGATTCATGGCGATATTCGACGCCCGCCGCGATCGCGACCGGACCGGCCCAGGTCGAGAAGGGGGAGCCCTGGATGTTCAGCTGCGCCGCGTCCTGAACATAATCGAGCTTCGCGGTGGCTTCGGCCGAATAATAGGCGATGGCGGCCGCGCTCTGCGACCCGTTGCCGAACAGGTTGAGCGGGACGCAGCCATTGCTGGGGTTGGTCAGGGTTGAGCGGCAGACCGGCTGGCCGGTGACCGGGCTGGTCACGACATCGGCGGCCATCGCGTAGAGCGTGCGGTTGCGCGCCGAGGAGCGGCGGAAATATTCGTTCTCGCCATGCGTGTAGGACGCGTCCCACGTCCAGCCGCCGCCGAGGTCGCCATTGACGCCGATCGTGCCGGTCGCCGCTGTAGAGCGGACGATCGTGTAGGGCAGGGGCGTGTCGTAATTGACGCGCGACAGGACGAAGGACTGCGCCGGCGGCGTTGCGGTCGACGGCCCCGCGGGCGCCGGGATCAGCGTGCGCAGCGACGCCGGGATATAGGGATTGTCAGCATAGATGCGGACCTGCGAGCC
The DNA here is from genome assembly GCF_012927115.1 of Sphingomonas sp. G-3-2-10. Lineage (NCBI taxonomy): Bacteria > Pseudomonadati > Pseudomonadota > Alphaproteobacteria > Sphingomonadales > Sphingomonadaceae > Sphingomonas > Sphingomonas sp. G-3-2-10. The sequence goes on from NZ_JABBFY010000002.1 coordinate 780,016, forward strand.
GGCGAGGGTCGTCGGGCTATAGACGCTCACCCGGTCGCGGATCGGCTGGTTGATCGATTCGCCGTGCGACTGCCCCCATGAGGCATCGACATAGACCGTCAGCGCGGGCGAGATTTCGTAATCGGCATGGCCGTAAAACACCTTGCGGCGGGTCGAGGCGATCATCGAATTGCTGCTGAGATCGGGATTGCCCCCGCCGATCTGGTTCGCAGCGAAGGTCGTGGCGGTGGTCGCGGGATTATACTCGCCGCGCACGAACGTCGCGGTGGCGGTGGGCGAGGTGAAATACTGGCCGATCAGCCCGGCGCGCTGGGCCGCCGTGCCGCCGGTCGCATTCACGATCAGGCCGCCCGGGGTGTAATTGCCCGGCTCGGTCCCGCTGCGCAGCACGTTGCGCGGGCGGCCATTGGCGGCGGTGGCGGTGGGATCGGTGAAGAATTGCCAGTAATCGTCGGCCCAGTCACGCGAGCGATAGGTGCCGATGCCCTGATTGTTCGAATAGTCGCCCGACAGAACCACATGGCCGCGATCGCCCGCGAACGAGAAGCCGCCGACCGCGCCGATGCGGTACTCGGCGGCGTCGCCCAGTTCGGACACGCCGGCCTGCGCCTCCATCTGGATGCCGTCGACCTGTTTCTTGAGGATCAGATTGACCACGCCGGCGACTGCATCCGACCCCCATTGCGCCGATGCGCCGCCGGTGACGATGTCCGCGCGATCGATCATCAGCGTGGGGATCAGGTTGAGATCGACCTGATAGGGATTGCCGACGCTCGACGCGGGCACGCTGGGCACGAAGCGGCGGCCGTCGATCAGCACCAGCGTGCGCGGCGAACCGAGGCCGCGAAGATCGGCGAAGGTCTGGCCCGGGGTCTGGGTGCGCACGCCGTTCGCCGCGCCGCTGAGACGCGAGCTGAAGGCGGGGAGTTCGCTGAGCAGGCTATAGACGTTGGTTACGCCGCGCTGCTGGAGCTCTTCGGTGCCGATCACCAATGTCGGCGTGGCGGCGGTGAAGCCCGAGCGGGTGCGCGATCCGGTGACGCGGATCTCGTCGTTGGCGGGCACGTCCTGTTCGTCGGCGGTCACGCTTTCGTCCTGCGGCGCGTCTTCCACCGCCTGCGCGAAAGCGGGCTGGGCGAAGCACAGGGCCGCAAGGCAGGAAGTCGCAGCGAATTTCGCGATTCCGCGCCGGATTCCGGTGATTTCAGACATAGCCTCTCCCCAGGTGATGCGGCCTTTCCGGCTCGCGATTAGGTGGAACCTGCGCGGACCGGCCTCACGGGGCTTGCCTGATCGCGCACGGAATTCCGCTCGCCCGAGGAGTAGGGGCGCCATCCTATTGAGTCAATAGGATGGCCTTATGACATTTATCAGGCCGCGATCAGCGGCTCACCCTTGATCGCGATGCGGTGCATGATCCGCCGCTGACCCTGATAGTCGTTACTGGCATAATGCCAGACCTGGATATTGTCCCAGAACACGACCATCCCGGGCTCCCACACGATGCGGCACTGGAATTCGGGCCGTTGGCCGTGGACGTAGAGGAAGTCGAGCAGGGGCGCGCTTTCGCGCTCGGTCCAGCCTTCGAAGCGCAGCGTATAGGCGGCGTTGACGAACAGCGATTCCCGGCCGGTCACCGGATGGCGGATCACGACCGGATGGACCAGTTCGGGCGCGGGGCTGATATTCTTGTTGAGCCGTTTCGACGCGGCGAGCAGCCGGGCGTTGCCATGAACCGCGCGCAGGCCGCGCAGCGTATCCTTCATGCCATCCGACAGCGCGTCGAACGCCGCCGCCATGCTGGCGAACAGCGTGTCGCCGCCGTGGCGCGGCAGCTCGCGCGCGACGAGGATTGTTCCCCAGGGCGGTTCGGCATGGAAGGTCTGATCGGCGTGCCAGCCGCCGCCGATATTGTCGACCTGGTCCTCCGCCTTGCTGACTTCGGTCATCAGCGGGAAGCCGGGGACCGTATCGACATACTTCCCGACCGTGGCTTCGCCGAACTGCTGCGCGAAATGGGCGTGATCGGCGGGCTTCACGTCCTGCCCGCGGAAGAAGATGACCCCGCGTTCGGCCAGCACGCGGCGGATCGCGGCATAGTCCTCGGGCGCGTGGCGCGCGGTCAGATCGAACCCGGTGATCTCCGCGCCGATCGCATCGCCCAGCCAGCGTGCTTCGAAGGAATCGGTCATGCTTGCGGCTCCTGGCTGAGCGGTTGGGTGATGAGGGTACGGCGCAGGACCAGCAGGCCGACCAGGGCCGGCGCGCCGATGCCGATGGTGGTGAGCAACATGCCGCCGCCGATCGCCATCGGATCGCCGCCGAGCACGCTGGACGAGAGGAAGCCGGCGGCGAGCGGGCCCATACCGGTGCCGAGCACGCTCTGGAACAGCATGTAGATCACCGTGACCTTGCCGATCAGCCGCACCGGCGTACGCGCCGCCAGGATGATCGCGCCGATCGCGGCATAGGCGCCGCAGAAGAGCAGGCCGACGCCCTTGATCGCGAAGGTCGCCTCTGCACTCGGCGCGAACGGCACCAGCGCGAAGGCGATCAGCGTGACGATGGTGGTGAAAATGCCGAAGGTGCCGATCGCGCGGCCATTGGCGGCGAAGCGATCGAGCATGAAGCCGACGAACAACAGCCCGAGCGGCGCGGCGACCAGCTTCACCAGCCCATAGGTATAGCCGATCTCGGGCAGCGACATGCCGAAGCGCCGCCCGACCAAAGCGGGCAGCCACGGCCCGTTGGCGAACACCACCAGGGTGCTGAGCGTGGTGTAGATCATCAGCGGCGCATAGGTGCGGCGATGCGCCCACATATAGCGGATCGCTTCGCCGAAGCCGGGTGCGCCCGGCACGCCCTCCTTCTTTGCGATGGGCCGGTCACGGCGCAGCAGCAGCGGCAACGGGGTGAGGATCAGGCTGAAGAAGCCGATGACGATCAGCACCGCTTGCCACGGCTTCGCGCTGCCGAGCAGCGGGATGCCGGCGAATGCGCCCGATGCCGCCGCGGAGAGCAAGGCCCCGCCGACGATCAGCGCGAGCGAGCCGCCGAGATAGGGGGCCATCGAGAAGATGCTGAACGCGCGCCCGCGCAGCGACAGCGGCACGCGTTCGCGGATCAGCGAATAGCTGACCGGGGTGACCACACCCTCCGCCGTGCCCACGCCGATCCGCGTGGCGAACAGCGCGCCGAAGCTGGCCGCGAAGCCGCCGAGCATGGTCATGCCCGACCAGATGCCCGACGAGGCGACGAGCAGCCCCCGCCGCCCGCCGCGATCGGCCATCAGGCCCGCGGGGATGCTGGCGGCCGAATAGAAGAGCGAGAAGCCGAGGCCGATCAGCAACCCCATGCTCGCGTCGGACACCCCGAAATCCTTGCGGATCGGATCGACGAGCAGCGGCAATAGCTGCCGGTCGATACAGGCGCAGGCATAGAGCGCGGCGGTGACCGCGATCAGCAGCCACGCATGGAAGCGCCCGCCCTCGGGCCGGGCAGCGGCGGAAGTCCCCACCTCCGCCGCCGCCCGGTCCTCGGTCGATGCGGCCGGCATCAGAACTTCACGCGGAAGCCGGCCTGGAAGAAGGTGCCCAGCGTGTCGTAATATTGGCCGTTGGTCGCGATGTTCAGCGTGCTGCTGGGCAGCGGCGGCGGGGCGGTGTTGAAGACGTTACGAACGCTGCCGAAGAACGCGAAATTGTCGTTCACGGTCATGTCCGCATAGAGGTTCAGATAGGCATAGGCGGGCACGTGATTGATGTTCGCCGTGGTGGTGGCGGACGTGTTGAAGGTATTGTCCACCGTGCCGGCCGAGATGAAGTTCATCTGGCTGGTGAGCGCGAACCCGCCGACGCGATAGGTCAGCGACCCGTTGATGCGGGTGCGCGGCGTCGAATAGGTGTTGAGCGTGCTGTTTTCACCCGCGCGGTCGATCGGCGCGGCGCCGGTGCCGGTGTTGACGATGACATGCTGGGTATAGGTGCCGTTGACCGTCATCTCGATCCGGCCGGGCAGCGAGATGCCGGACAGCGGGAAGCGATAGGCCAGCTGCGCGTCGAAGCCCTGCACATGGACGCCCGCCAGATTCTGCGCGCCGAGCGACAATGCGGTGGGCGGACCGGCCGCACTGAAGGTGAAGGCCGAGCAGTAATAGAGGTCGCCCGCGTTGCAGAGGCTGGCGATACTGGTGGCGGGCAGGGTGGTGATCGCCTGCTTCAGATCGATGTCGTAATAATCGACCGACACTTTGAAGTTGGGCAGGAAGCGCGGCTCGAGCACCACGCCGATCGTGTAGGTCTCGGCCTTTTCAGCGTCGAGATTGGCGTTGCCGATCGACAAATTGACCGGGATGTTGGCGGTGTAGGTGGTGCTGTTCGCGGGATTGCGGACGCTGACCGAATTATTGGCGATCGAGCCGGGGCTGTACAGTTCGAACAAAGCTGGCGCGCGGATGTCGCGCGAGCGCGTGGCGCGGAAGCGGACGCCGTCGACCGGCTCGTAGCTGGCGCCGACCTTCCACGTCGTCTGGGTGCCGACCGTGCTGTAATTGGCGACGCGGATCGCGCCGTTCAGGTCGAACGAGCGGCCGATCGCCGAATCCTTGAGCAGCGGCACGATCGCTTCGACATAGCCTTCGGTCACGTCGAACTTGCCGTGGAACGGGCCGGCATTGGCGATCTCGAACCCGCCGGCCGCGCTGATCGAGTCGGCGGTGACGGTCTGTTCCTCGCGGCGATATTCGACGCCCGCGCCGATCGAGATGGGGCCGGCCCAGGTCTCGAACAATTCGCCGCGGATATTGGCGGCGGCGGTGCGCTGTTCATAGACGCTGCGCGCCTGTGCGGTGCCGGTCACATAGCTGATCGCGGCGGCCGAGGGCGAACCCTGACCGAACAGGTTGATCGGCACGCAGCCCGCGGCGGCGGTGGGGTTATAGGTCGAGCTGCCGGGCACCAGCGCGCGGCACACGATCTGGCCGCCGGAAAAAACTGCGTCGGTGGCATAGGTAATGCGCGAACGGATGCCGTTGCCTGCGGTCGAATTGGTGTAGATGTTCTTGCCCCAGCCGAAATGGAGATCCCATTTCCACTTCTCGCTGAACCGCCCCTCGGCGCCGAAGGCGATGTGCGGCGTCTTGTTCTCGACGATCGCCGGGCCATTCTCGCCGCTGGCGGCGAAGTCGTAATTCACTCGGTTGAAGGTGAAGCTGCCGTTCGCACCGAGCGACGCGGCGATCGAGGGGTAGAGCGACTGGAGATAGGCATTGTCGCTGCGGATCGTGCCGCCGGTGATGCGCGAGGGCAGCGGGTTCATCTCGGTCCGCAGCATCGAATAGGAGCCGACGAGCCAGATGTTGGTGTCGTCCGAAATATCGAACTGGACACGGGCATAGGGATCGAAGCGGCGAATGCCGGGAACGAGCGACAGGCCCTTGGCCTGCGACTGGCCCTGCCCGCCGATCATCGCGGTGCCGCTGACGATCGATCCGGTGACGAACGGAGTCGGCGCGCCGCCGTTCGAGTGGAACTCGTAATTGCGCAGCGAGAAGCCCGCCGGGCCGGTGATCAGCATGTTCGGCGAGCTGTAGAAATGGACGTTGGGCACGATCAGATTGACCGGCAGGCCGTTGGTCGAAGCGGCCGAATTGGCGACGATCTGATATTCGCGGGCGCCCCAGGGACGCGTGTAGATATCGCCGACCTTGTCGGATTCGGAGAAGTCGAGCGCGGCGACGATATGCAGCCGGTCGTCCATCAGCGAGACGCCGCCCAGCGCGCCGATCCGTTTGGTCAGGCCGTCGCCATAGGTGGAGAAGCCGGTCTGCGCGGTGAGCTGGAAGCCCGAATATTTCTTGCGCAGGATAATGTTGACCACACCGGCGACCGCATCCGAACCCCATTGCGCCGATGCGCCGCCGGTGATGACTTCGGCGCGCTCGACCAGCAGCGCGGGAATCTGGTTGAGATCGGGCGAGACGCCCGTGCCGGTGTTGTTCGCCGGCGCCTGTGGCGTGACGCGCGCGCCGTCGACCAGCACCAGCGTGCGGTTCGAGCCCAAGCCGCGCAGATCGGCGAGGTTGGCGCCGGGCAACTGGGTGCGCACGCCGTTCGCGCCGGGCGAGATGGTCGGCTTGAACGCCGGAATTTCCTGAAGCACGTCGGCGACGGTGATCGACTGGCGCTGCTCGATCGCGGCCGAGCCGACGACGGTGGTCGGCGTGGGCGCACGGAAGCCGCCGGTGCCGGCGCGGGTGGCAGTGACCACGATCTCTTCGTTCGACGCGGGCTGGGCCGGCTCTTCCTGCACGGCTTCGGGCTCCGCCGCGACTTCCTGTGCGAGCGCCGGGGTGCAGGCGAGCAAAGCGGCAAGGCTGGTGCCGAGCCGGAGCGTACGCTGCGAGAAAATGGTACGGGTCGTCATGATTTCCCTCTCCTGATAGCGTGGGCCTGTCCGGCCTCTCCTTGCGCGCTCGTGCGACTGAATGAGCAAAGGCTCTAAGGGATGTACATATATCCCTTTCAAAACGGTGGCAACTCGTTCTTGCATTTTCGCGTTCGCTCTCGTGAAATACACCCGAAAGGTCAGTCTTTAGGGTGTAATCGGCCCGAAGCAGCGGCTCGCACGGGCATCGAATCTAAAGGCTAGACATATAGCCTAAACGCGGTAAAGGTCGCGGCGAGCAATGGAGAGACTCGAATGGCATCGCCCGTTTTCCGCGAGATTATCGACCATCCGAACGCCTGGACCCCCGATGGCGGCGTCGAACGCTTCTGGCGCCACCTTTCGGAAGCGGAGCTGACCGCGCTCGACGAACTGATCGCGAAGACGCGCGATACCGATCCGGTGAAGGTGACGCGCGAGCAATTCTCCAGCCCTGTCATCGACGCGCTGGCCGACGAGATGCGCGAGATCATCCTGAACGGCGCGGGGGTCGTGATCCTCAAGGGCGTGACGCCCGACCGCTACAGCGAAGAGGATATGAAGCGCCTCTATTGGGGTCTGGGCACGCATCTGGGCCGCGGGCTGCCGCAGAGCCGGCAGATGGAGATGCTGGGCCTGGTGCAGGAGGAAGAAGCCAATCCGATGATCCGCGGCTATCGCAGCTCCGCGGCGCTGGGGATGCATACCGATGCGTTCGAGATCGTCGGGCTGATGTGCGTGCGCCGCGCCGAGGAAGGCGGCGAAAGCAGCCTCGCCAGCGCGCTGACAATGCACAACAAGATCCTGACCGAACGGCCCGAGCTGCTCGACGCGCTCTACGAAGGCTATTATTTCGTGCTGCAGGAGCTGCAGTTCACCGACCGGCCGACCACCGCGGAGAAAGTCCCGGTCTTTTCGAACAAGGACGGCGTGGTCAGCGTGAACGCGGCGAGCAGCTATATGCGCCACGCCGCCGAGCTGCGGAAGGAACCCTTCCCCGCCGATCTCGACGAAGCGCTCAAATATTTCGATCAGGTCGCCAATCGCGAGGACGTCCGCGCCGAATTTCTGCTCGACGATGGCGATGTGATGCTGTGGAACAATTACACGCATCTCCACTCGCGCCGGGCGTTCCAGAACTCGACCGAGCGCAAGCGGCTGTTGCTCCGCCTGTGGCTCGAGGTCGAGAATGGCCGCGACGTGCAGCCCGATTATGCGTTGCGCGGACGCTCGTTCCGCTGGATCAACGAGCAGGTGCCGGCCTGATCCGGCCGGGTCCGCCGCATCGCATGGGGGTATCGTGACACAGCCCATCTTCGATCGCCGTCAGCTGATCGGCATGGCGGCCGGGTCGCTGGGGCTGGCGGCGCTGAGCGGATGCGTGCGCCGCAGCGACGGACGTTTCGTCGTCGCGATGAACCAGGCCCCGCCGGCGATCGACTATGCGCTGGCCGGGGGGGCCGCGAACATCGCCAAGCCCTTGTTCGAGAATATCGTCGAACCGCTGCTGGGCCGCGCGCTGGACGGGCGGATCGTGCCGCAGCTGGGCGACTACACCCTCTCGCCCGACCTCAAGATCGCGCATTTCACGATCCGGAGGGGCGTGACATTCCACGACGGATCGCCATTCGACGCGGGGGACGTGAAGTTCAGCCACGAGCGGATGAAGCGGCTGATGCCGATCTACCGCGCGCGCACCCGCGGGGTGACGAGGGTGGAAGTGATCGACGATCACCGCGTCGATTTCCACTTCAAGGACAATGCGCTCACTTTCGTGCGCAATGCGTTCCTCTACATCTATTCGCGCCGCTATCACGAGCGGGTGGGCGAAGCCGAAGCGGCGCACCGGCTGAACGGCACCGGCCCCTATCGCATGGCAGAGCATCGCCAGTTCCAGTTCGTCGATCTGGAAGCGCACGAAGCCTATTGGGGCGGCGTGCCGGCGATCAAGAAGGCGCGGATGATGTTCGTGCCCGAGGACATGACGCGCGTTTCGATGCTGCGTTCGGGCGAAGCCGATCTGGTGATGGCGGTGCCCTTTTCGATGGTGCCGATGCTGCAAAAGGCCGGGTTCGGCACGGCGCGGGCGGACATGCATCCGACCTTCAGCGTGCGATTCCAGCTCGCGAACCGCAACACGCCCTGGGCCGACCGCCGGGTGCGCCGCGCGATCGCCCATGCCATCGATTCCAACGCGATCATCAACGGCGTGTTCGCGGGCATCCCGCGCCACTATGCCGGCTTCGCGCCGGGTGAGCCGGGGTACGATCCCGCGCTGAAGCCCTATGCCTATGATCCGGCGCTGGCCCGCAAATTGCTGGCCGAGGCGGGACATCCGAACGGCTTTGCCATGCCGCTCGTCTACTGGACCAATGCCTATTACGGGATGCGCGAGACGACTGAAGCGGTGGTGCTGTACCTGCGCGCCGTGGGCATCGATTGCCAGGTCTCGGGGATCGATGCCGCGCAGGGACTGGAGATGAACCGCGAAGCGGCGAAGGATCCCAATGCCCGGCTGGTGACGATCGCCCCCTCGCTGCTGGCCAGCTATGGCGAACCGTCCGAGGCGATGCGGCAAGGCTATACCAGCGGATCGCCCTATTCCTGGTTCAACGACAAGGATTTCGACGCACTGGTGAAGCGCGCCGCGACTTCGGCCGACCCGGCCGAATATGACGCCGCACTGCGCGCCTGCGCCCGCAAGATCCATGACGAGATGCCGATCATCCCGGTGTGGAACAATGTCGCGCTGTACATGATGCGGCCGGGCGTGCGCTTCACCCCGACGGCGCGCGACATTCCGGGGATGAGCGTTCGGAATGTCCGGCTCGGCTAATTCCCTTCCCTGATTGGGAGGACTGCGCTGTACCGACATTCAGCGCCGGCAACGAAAATCCTCCGCCGGAGGGGGAGGACTTGAAGCCAGAAAGTTACGCAGCGGCTTCCGCGAAGTGACACGCAGCCGTGCTGCCGGTCACCGTCTTCACCACCGGGGGAACGCTGATCGCGCAGACCGGCTGGGCGTTGGGGCAGCGGGTGCGGAACACGCAGCCCGAGGGCGGATCGATCGGCGAGGGGAGCGGGCCGAACAGGCGGATACGCTCGCGCCGCCGGTCGGGATGCGGGGGCAATACCGAGGACAGTAGCGCCTTTGTGTACGGATGCTGCGGCGTCTCCATCACCTGCGCCGTCGTGCCGCGTTCGACGATCTTGCCGAGATACATCACCGCCACGTTGGACGACATGTGCTGCACCACTTCGAGATCGTGCGAGATCAGCAGATAGGTGAGGCCGAATCGTTCCTGCAGATCGCTGAGCAGGTTGAGGATCTGGGCGCGGATCGAGACGTCGAGCGCGGAGACGGGTTCGTCGAGGATCAGCAGCCGGGGCTGGAGCGCAAGGCCGCGCGCGATGGCGATGCGCTGGCGCTGGCCGCCGCTGAATTCGTGCGGCAGCCGCTCGGCCGAATTTGCGGGCAAGCCGACGACATCGATCAGCTCGGCCACCCGCGCGGCAATCTCCGCCTTTGTGAATTCGCCGGCAGCCACCAGTGGCTCGGCAATCGCCTGAAACACCGTGCGGCGCGGGTTGAGCGAGCTGTAGGGGTCCTGAAACACCGCCTGCACCTGTCGCCGGTACGCGCCCAGCGCCTTGCCGCGCACGGTCTGCACATCCTCGCCGTCAAAACGGATCTGGCCACCGGTGGGGCTTTCCAGCCGCAGCAACAGCTTGGCGGTGGTCGATTTGCCGCAGCCGGATTCGCCGATCAGCCCCAAAGTCTCGCCTTCGGGCACGGCGAAGTTCACCCCATCGACCGAGCGCGCGACCGGATGCGGCCGCTGGAACAGCTTGCCGGGCACGCGATAATGTTTCTTCAGCTCGATCGCTTCGAGCAGCGGGCGGGTCATGTCTCGTCCGTCCTCCAGCAACGCGAATAATGGCCGGGGCCCGCCTCGACCGGCGGCGGCATTTGCTCGCGGCAAAGCGGCAATACCTTGGGGCAGCGCGGCGCGAAGGGGCAGCCCTGGGGGCGCGCGGCGACGTCGGGCGGCGAGCCTTCGATCGTCTGGAGCCGGTGCATGGCGCCGCCTTCGCGCGGTACCGCCGCCAGCAACGCCTGCGTATAGGGATGGCGCGGATCGTCGAAGATCGCGCGGATCGGCCCCTGTTCGGCGACGATGCCGGCGTACATCACCAGAACGCGATCGGCGAGGCGCGCGGTTACGCCGAAATCATGGGTGACCACGATCATCGCCAGATTGCGCTGTTCCTGAAGGTCGGCGAGCACATCGAGGAACTGCGCCTGCGCGGTGGGGTCCAGCGCGGTGGTCGGCTCGTCGGCGATCAGCAGTTGCGGGTCGCACGACATGGCGATCGCGCCGACCATCCGTTGCAGCATCCCGCCGCTCATCTGGTGCGGATATTGGCCCAGCCGCGTCTTCGCCGCCGGAATGCCGACCAGTTCGAGCAGTTCGAGCTGGCGTGCCTCGAGCGCTTGGCCTTCGAGGCCCATATGGGTGCGCAGACCCTCGGCCAGCTGATTGCCGATGGTGAAGAGCGGATCCATCGCGACCATCGGATCCTGCATGATCATCGCGATGCGCGATCCGCGAATGCGGCGAAGTTCCTCCTCGCTCAGCGTTTCGAGATCGACGCCGTCGAAATCGAGCTGGGCGGCGCTGGTGCGCCCGCCGCGCGGCAACAGGCCCATCACCGCCAGCGCCAGAGTGGATTTGCCGCAACCGGATTCGCCGACGATGCCCAATGTCTCGCCGCGATCGAGCGTGAAGCTGATCCCGTCGACGATGTGGAGATCGCGCGTGCCGTCGCGGCTGCGCAGATGGACGTGGAGGTCCTCGACCTCCAGCAGGGGGCGAGCGTCACTCATAGCGGATCCGCGGATCGATGACGCCGAACAGCATGTCGACGGCGAGGTTGAGCAGCACGGTGACGACCGAGACGAACAGCGCGCCCGCCTGGATCACCGGAAAATCGCGCGAAGCCAGCGCCTCGACCATCAGCCGGCCGACGCCGGGCCAGTTGAACACCGTTTCGATGATGACCGTGCCCGCAAGCAGATAGCCGAGCTGGATGCCGAGCAGCGCGACGACGGGGATCGCCGCGTTGCGCAGGGCGTGTTTCCAGATGATCGTGCGGCGCGGGATGCCGCGGCTGCGGAGAAACTTCACATAATCGGCGCTCAGCGTTTCGAGCATCGACGAGCGGGTGAGGCGCAGGGTGGTCGCGATCGATCCGATGGCGATGGCGAGCATCGGCAGGATCATCGATTCCAGGCTCAGCCGACCGCTGCTGGGCAGCCATTGCAGCTGGATCGAGAAGAACAGGATCAGCATCATGCCGATCCAGAAAGGCGGCGCGGAATCGGCGAGGATCGCGCCGCCGCGCAGGCCGCGATCGACCCAGGTGCCGCGATTGAGCGCAGCGATCACGCCAAGCGCGATCCCGGCGACCTTGGCCAGCACGAAGGCCGACAAAGCGAGCTGAAGCGTGGCGGGCACGACTTGCAGCACCAGCGGCAGCGCAGGTTCGCCATAGCGGAGCGACGTGCCGAAATCGCCTTGCAGCGCGTGCATGGCGTAGCGGAGATACTGGATCCAGTACGCCTGATCGAGACCGAGTTCGGCGCGCAGGGCCGCGATATCGGCGGCGCTGGCATCCTCGGGCAGCATGTGCAGCGTCGGATCGCCCGACAGGCGCGCGGCGATGAAGACGAGGATCGAGATGCCGATGATCGTGACCACGGCGCGCGCGAGGCGGCGGAGGAAGTAGTTGAGCATCAGATCTGGCTCGTCCGCGAATCGAGCGCGTCGCGCACCCAGTCGCCGAGCAGGCTCGATCCCAGCACGGTGAGCGTAATGGCGAGGCCGGGCATGGTCGGAATCCACCAAGCGGTGGCGAGGAAGTTGCGACCCTGCGACACCATCAGCCCCCAGGCATTATAGGGCGGCTGCACGCCGAGGCCGAGGAAGCTGATCCCCGCTTCGGTGGTGATCGCCCGGCCGATCTGGATGGTGAAGAGCACCACGCAGGTGGCAAGCAGATTCGGCAGGATGTGGCGGGTGATGATCCAGAAATCGCCGCAGTTCGCGACGCGGGCCAGCGCGACATAGCCGCGCTCGCGCAGGGTCAGGGTCTGGCCGCGCACGACCCGGGCGAAGCTGGCCCAGAACAGCAGCACGATGCTGACCACGACGGTGGTGAGGCCCCCGCCCAGCGCCGCGCCGAGCAGGATGATCATCAGCGTGGCGGGGATCGACATCTTCACGTCGACCAGTTGCATCAGCAGCGAATCTACCCGGCCGCCATAATAGCCCGCGACCAGCCCGATGGTGATGCCGATCAGCGCCGAGCCGAGCGTGCCGACCAGTGCGACCACCAGCGAGACCCGCGCCCCCTCCATCAGCGTGCTGACGATATCGCGCCCGAACGCGTCGGTACCGAGCAGGTGCGACCAGCTTCCGCCTTCGAGCCACGCGGGAGGCTGCTGGACATGAGTCAGGTCGATGCCCGCCGGATCATAGGGCCACAGCCACGGGCCGAAGATGCCGAAGACGAATAGCGGTGCGAGCAGCAGGATCGGGAGCCAGGGCAGCTTGCGCACCTTTCCGATCCAGACCCGGCGCGACGGCACGACGGCGACCGCGGGGGGATCGACCGCGATCAGCTGGGGTGGGGGCACCGTCTCGCTCACCATGACAGGAACGCGTCCTTGCCGAATTCATAGCCGAAGCCCGGCGCGTCGGACGGGACGATGCGACCATCTACCGGCGTGGCCATGCCGGGGATGCGCTTCGCCTGGTCGAGGGGCACGCCGGCAGGGGTGCGAACGACATATTCGCACGGTTCGGTCTCGGGCAGCGCCAGCGAGAAATGCTGGCCGGCGGGCATCCCGCCGCCGCCATGCGCGCTGGTGGCAACGCCTGCTGCTTCGGCGATGGCGTAGATCTTGAGCGTCTCGGTGAGGCCGCCGGCCCAGCGGATATCGGGCTGGACGATATCGGCCGCGCCGCGCTGCACCAGCTCGCGAAACGCATGGCGGCCGTGATGGTCCTCGCCGGTGGCGATCGGGGTGAAGGGCGCGGCGCGCTTGAGCGCGACGAGACCGTCGATGTCGTGGGGCATCAGCGGCTCCTCGATCCAGCGCAGCCGGTAGGGCGCGAGGCGTTCGGCGACGCGGACGGCGTAATCGAGCGTGAAGGACATCACCGGATTGAGCATCAGTTCGGCCTCGTCGCCGATCCGCGAGCGGACCGCAGCGACTTCGTCCTCGAGCCGGTTCAGCCCCGCGATGCCATCGACATGGTGCGCGCTGTTGCGCATCTTGAACGCCTTGAACCCGAGTTCGCGGCCCCATTCGATATCCGCGCCGGTAAAGTAGCAGTCGAGATGCGGGCGCACCGGGCCGCCGAGCAGGCGCCAGACCGGCTGACCCAGCAGCTTGCCCTTGAGGTCCCACAGCGCCAGGTCGATCGCGCTGCGGGCCAGCGACGCGATGCCGTTCGCGCCGAAGCGCTGGGCGGATCGCCACATCAGGTCGTTGAGCAATTCGGTCGCGAAGCAATCGCGGCCTTCGATCAGGTTCGCGAAGAAACGCACCGTGGGGGCGGCAAGATCGCCCCAGTGCGAATGGCCGAGGCCGGTTTCGCCATTTTCGGCGGTGACGCGCACCCAGAATTCACCCGAAACTTCCCCCGGCGTCGTCGCGGGGGTGCGGGCGAATTCGGGGTAACGGTGGATCGGGAAGGGCACCCCGCCCGCAACCTTGCGCGGTACCCCGGCCGGCGTCGCGGGAGGCGGTGCCGGGGGCTGGCGCAGCATCTCGACCGAAACGAGCTTCATGGGCGGCCGTAGGGGAGCAGCTTGGTGAAAGGCTCGCCGGCGATGAAGGCGTCGAGATTGCGCTTCACCGTCGCGCCGAGGCGGCGGGGCGATTCGGTGCTGCCGCTGCCGCCGACATGGGGCACGAGGATCAGGTTTGGCGCATCCCAGAGCGGATCTTCGGGCGGCAAGGGTTCGGGCGTGGTCACGTCGATCGCCGCGCCGCCGAGATGGCCGGACCTGAGCGCATCGATCAGCGCCGGCTGGTCGATCAGTCCGCCGCGCGCGATGTTGACGACATAGGCGCCGGGCTTGCACGCGGCGAAGGCTTCGGCGTCCAGCAGCCCGCGCGTCTCGGCGGTCAGCGGCGCGGCGACCACAACCGCGTCGGCGCGGGCAAGCGCGCCGTGCAGATCGGCGATCTTCACCGCTTCGTCGACATCCGGCCCGCCGCTGCCCGAACGGGTGAGGCCGATCACGGTCATGCCCAGCCCCTTGAGCCGGCGCGCGATCTCGCTGCCGATATTGCCCAGACCGACCAGAACCGCGGTGCCGCCATAGAGCGACTTGTAGGTGCCGGTGCGCGGCATCTTCCAGACCTTCGCCACGCGGGCGCGTTCCCAATCGGGAATGGCGTGGGCGATCGACAGCAACAGCGCGACGGCATGTTCGGCGACGACCGGACCCGAATGGCCCTCCGATCCGGTGACGGCGATGCCATCGCGGATGCCGAGCGCTTCGAGATTGTCGTTGCCGGCCGACACGCTCTGGAACCAGCGCAGCGACTTGTTTTCGCGGATCGCGCGTTCCATTTCCGGCGTGTAGAGCGAAGCGCCCGCGCTGATGAATCCTTCGGCCCCGTCGAGCGCGGCGCGCGCCTCGGCATCGCTGTTCGCGACGACCAGATCGATGCCGGGCGTGTCGGCGATCCGATCGAGGATGCCGGCGCGGTAGCTGGGAACATGGATCCACAACACGATCTTCATCCGCCCACGCTCTCCCTCTAACCTCGTCCATCCGGATTCGCATCCGCCGGACGATGGCGTTCCTAGCCCGCCGAGACCCTATATGTCAAACAACTAGCCTTTCGGTTATTTCATTGACGGAGCGGCTCCGGCGCGGCAGGCAATAGCGCAAAACAGCATGAGGATGTTCGGGATGAGGCTCTATTGGTCGGCGCGCTCGCCGTTCGTGCGCAAGGTCTCGATCGTGGCGGCCGAGACCGGAACCGAAGCGCGGATCGAACGCGTGGCGATGGCGATCGCCCAGCCCAAGGTGAATGCCGATGTGCTCGCCGCCAATCCGGTCGGCAAGATTCCGGTGCTGCTGCTGGACGATGGCCTGGCCCTCACCGATTCGCGCGTGATCTGCGAATATCTCGATACGCTGCATGACGGCCCGCGGCTGTTCCCTGAGGGAACGGAACGCTGGGCAGCGCTGCGCTGGCAGGCGATGGGCGACGGATTGCTGGAACAGCTGCTGCTGTGGCGCAACGAATCGCTGCGCCCCGATGGCGAGCGGTCGCAGGCGTTCATGGATGGATACCGGACGCGGTTCATGGAAGGGTTCGACCGGCTCGAAGCCGAAGCCGGCGCGCTGGCTGCGTCGCCCTTCTCCATCGGCCATATCGCGATCGGATGCATGTTGGGCTTTGCCGATTTCCGCTTCGCCGACCTTGGCTGGCGCGAAGGCCGCCCTGCCCTTGCCGATTGGTATTCGGGCTTCGCCGCCCGCCCCTCCGCCCTCGCCAACCCCGCCGATCCGGATGCCGCGCAATGAAGATCACCGGCCTCGAAAGCATCCATGTCGATGGCGGCTGGACCGTCATCTCCTATCTGAAGGTCACCACCGATGCCGGGCTGACCGGATGGGCGGAATATAGCGGGCATCAGGCGATCCCCGGCGTGCTGGCGGCGATGGCGCCGCGCGTGATCGGCAAGGATCCGCGCAACCTCAACGCGATCGACGCCAGCCTCTACCAGCTCCAGCGGCCTGCCCCCGGCAGCCTGTTCCAGCGCGGGTCGGGCGCGATCCTGAACGCCTGTCTCGACATCAAGGGCAAGGCGCTGGGCGTGCCGGTCTATGAGCTGCTCGGCGGCAAGGTGCGCGACACGACCGAGCTGTACTGGTCGCATTGCGGCCTGTTCCGCGCGGGTTTTCCGAGCGCGTTCGAGCAGGTGATCGGCAAGCCCGGCGTGCGATCGCTCGACGATCTGAAGCGCGCGGGCGAGGAAGTGGCGGCGGCGGGCTATAGCGCGCTCAAGACCAATCTGATCCGGTTCGAGGATCCGACGATCTCGTCGATGATGCGCGGCCAGCCAGCGATGAACCTCGACGGGCGGACGATTTCGGCGCTGATCGATCAGCTCACCGCGCTACGCGACGGCGCGGGGCCGGACGTGCGCCTCGCGCTCGACGTCAATTTCAACTTCAAGGTCGAGGGGTTCCGCCAGCTCGCCCGCGCCTGCGAACCGTTCGACCTGATGTGGATCGAGATGGACATGCCCGATGCCGGATCGCTGAAGGTGGTGCGGGATTCGACGACCACGCCGGTCGCCAGCCTCGAAATGCAGCTCGGCCGGCGCAATATCCGCCCCTTCCTCGACGCCTATGCGGTGGATGTCGCGATCATCGACGGCCAGTGGAACGGGCTGCACGAGACGATGAAGATGGCGCACATGATCGACGCATATGACGTGAACGTCGCGGCGCATTGCTCGGCCGGGCCGCTCGGCGCGCTGATGAGCGCGCATTTTTGCGCGGCGATACCGAACTTCCGGATTCAGGAACATGAAGCCGATGTGATGCCGTGGCACGACGCGCTGCTGACCGAGCCCAATCAGGTCGAGCGGGCGCAATTCGTGCTGAGCGACCGGCCCGGCTGGGGCGCGAATGTCGATGAAGCCGTCGCCCGCGCGCATCCGGGCGACAACGGGTTCAGCTGGAAGCGGGGCTAGTTTCAGATCCTCCCCCGTAGAGGGAGGATTTCTAACTATCACCGACTTGCAATGCTGGATTTCGACTGCTTGGCTGCGCGAGCGGGGCAGTGCTGCGCTGCTCTTTGACAATTTATCTCAGGCCATGCCGCCAGCGCCGCTGACAGCGCGATAGTGTCAAGTTAGCGTAACTTCCGCGATTCCCCGCGCCGGTCAGGC
This sequence comes from Sphingomonas sp. G-3-2-10, assembly GCF_012927115.1. Taxonomy (NCBI): domain Bacteria; kingdom Pseudomonadati; phylum Pseudomonadota; class Alphaproteobacteria; order Sphingomonadales; family Sphingomonadaceae; genus Sphingomonas; species Sphingomonas sp. G-3-2-10. The sequence goes on from NZ_JABBFY010000002.1 coordinate 797,433, forward strand.
GCTACTTCAGCCGCATGTCGAGATGGACGACATCGCCGCGATAAATGCCGCGCGCGATCAGCACGACCTGACCCTTGTCGTCCACAGCGACGCGATTGACGAAGGCGACCGGCAGGTTGAGCGCCACGCCCAGCTCGCGCGCGGTCTCGACGTCCGCCGAGCCGATGGTCAGCGTCTGGCGGGCATCGGTAATCTCGATGCCGGGACGATTGGCGATCAGCTTGAGCGCGGTCTCGTTGCGATAGGCGGCGGCCGGGATCAGCTTGCGGATGCGTTCGTCGACATAGACGTCGGCGATCATATAGGGCTGGCCGTCGCGCGAATGGCGGCGGCGCAGATGGCGATAGGCCGGGGCGAGCTGGCCATAATCGATCTGCATCTCGGGCGGCGCGACCTTGGCGGTGTCCGACAGGACCTCGATCTTGGCGCCTTCGCGCGACAGCAGCAGGCCCGACCAGTCGGTCTGCACTTCGCACCAGATCTGCTCGGCAGGCGACTTTTCGACGAAGGTCCCCTTGGCGCGATAGCGCTTGATCAGCCCGTCGGTCTCCAGCACGCCGAGTGCCTGACGGATGGTCGCGCGCGCCACGCCACATTCCTCGACCAGATCGTCCACGGTGGGAATCTGCGCGCCGACCGGCCACGTTCCCGAGCCGATCCGGCCGCGGAACAGGGACGCCAGCTGCACATAACGCGGCACCGCACTCAGCGTCAGATCGGGCCGCATATTCGCTTCGGTCAAGGGGAGCTCCAGCCCAGTTAAATGGTCCCGGCCAGGAACGCGGCGATGTCGCGATCCAGCTTGGATGCGATGTCGGCGCGTGTTTCAGCCGTAAGTCCAGCATAATGGGGTTGAAGCACGACATTGTCGAGATCGAAGAAGCGCGGATCGATGTCCGGCTCGCTGCGATAGACGTCGAGCGCGGCGCCGCCGATGCGGTGCGCGGCAAGCGCTTCGATCAAGGCTTCTTCGTCGACGACTTCGCCGCGCGCGATGTTGATGAGGAAGCCGAGCGGCCCCAGTTTCTCCAGAACCTGACGGTTGATCATGCCCGCAGTTTGCGGACCGCCGGGACAGGCAAGGATCAGCACGTCGCTCTGTTCGGCAAGCGTCGCGGCGTCGGCGACATGCTCCCAGGGCAATTCGGGCTTCGCGCGCGGCGTGGTGTAGCGCACGGTCATGCCGAGCCCCTGCCCGCGCCGCGCGATCGCCTGGCCGATCTGCCCCATGCCGACCACGCCGAGCGACCCGCCCGAGATGCGGCGCGACAGCGGCATCTTTTCCGGACCCCAGCGATGCGCGCGGACGAAGCGATCGGCTTCGACGATGCGGCGGGCGATGGCGTACATCAGTCCGATCGCGGTATCGGCGACATCCTCGGTCAGCACGCCGGGTGTGTTGTTGACGCGGATGCCGCGCTGCTGCGCGGCGGGCAGATCGATCTTGTCGAGACCGACGCCATTGCAGGCGATCATCGCGAGGCCGGGGATGCGGTCCATCGTGGCAGCGTCGAAGCCCTTCATGCTGGTGGTCACCGCGATGCGAAAGGGTTCGCCGGGCGGCGCATCGGCCAGCTCGACCAGATCATGGCGCTGCGACAGCAGGTTGCGCAGCTCGTCGGGGATCGGGCCGGTGACCACCAGCCGTTCGCGAATCGTGTCGGTCATGCCGGGATCAATGCCTCACCCTGAACCGCGACGCGATGCATCACGCGGCGCTGGCCCTGATAATCGTTGGCGGCATAATGCCAGACCTGGATATTGTCCCAGAAGCCGACCGTGCCGGGGCTCCATTTGAAGCGGACCTGAAATTCGGGGCGCTGGCCGTGGATGAAGAGGTGCTTCAGCAAAGGCTCGCTATCCTCCTCGCTCCAGCCGTCGAAGCGCAGCGTATAGGCGCGATTGACGAACAGCGATTTGCGGCCGGTCACCGGATGGCGGATCACCACCGGATGGGTGGCATATTGCGGGGTCGCGCCTGCCGTGTTGAGCCGCGTGGCGCTGCGCAGCAGCTTCTCGTTGCTGTGGACGGCCTTCAATCCGTCGAGCGTTTCCTTCAGGCCGTCCGACAGCGCATCATAGGCCGCCGCCATCGACGAGAAGAGCGTGTCGCCGCCGAAGCTGGGCAGTTCGCGCGCGACCAGCACCGCGCCGAAGGGCGGCTTTTCATAATAGGTCTGATCGGCGTGCCAGCCGCCGCCGATATTCTTGAGCTCATCCTCTTCCTTCGAGACGACCGACATATTGGCGTAGCCATCGACCGTCTTCACGAAATTGATGTCGGTCGGCGTGCCGAAGCGGCGGGCGAAGGCGTCATGCTGTTCGGCGGTGAGATTCTGATCGCGGAAGAAGATCACGCCATGTTCGGCCAGCGCCTGACGCACGTCGACCAGCGTCTGTTCGCTCATCGGCTCGGCGAGATCGATATTGCCGATTTCGGCGCCGATATACCCGTTGATCGGCCGCACCTCGATCGCGCTGTTCCGCACTTCCGTCTCCCTGATCCTCGCCTCTCGGCTTCAATATCTCTATAGGATAACATTATGACCCTTGCAAGCGCGTGGCCGCCGGGTCTAGAGGTTCTGGACCCGGCGCGAGCAACGGGAAACGGGGTTCCGGAACGACGATGATCACGCATGAAGCCATTCGCGACCTGACCGCTGCGCTGTACGACTGGTCGCTGCGCGCGGTGCCCGAGGATGCGCTGGCCGGCATCCGCGCGGCGCGCGAGACCGAGACGAGCGAAGTCGCGCGCAGCACGCTGACGATGATGCTCAACAGCGCCGAGCGCGCGGCGAGCAACAAGGGCTATGTCTGCTCCGACAATGGGGTGCCGGTCTATTTCGTGAAGTACGGTACGCGATGCGGGTTCACCGGTGACGTGAAAGCGGCGATCCGCGAGGGGTTCGACGCGCTGGTGCAGCGAATCGACCCGCCTTTGCTCAAACATGTCACCAATCCGCTGACCAACGAGCGGAGCTATCATGGCAAGGACATGCCGCTGATCAGCTTCGACGTGGTCGACAGCGACACGATCGACATCATCTGCCAGCCCAAGGCGCTGGGATCGGGCCGCTGGGCGGCGCTGGAGATCTTCACTTTCCCCAGCCTCGAAGAGATCGAGGAATATGTGATGCGGTGCGTGCTGGCCGCGGGATCGCAGCATTGCCCGCCGGTGGTGATCGGCGTGGGCATCGGCGGCACGTTCGACCAGGCGGCCAAGCTCGCCAAGAACAGCACGCTGCGGCACATCGGATCGACCAACCCCGAGCCGGTGCTGGCGGCGATGGAGGAACGGCTGACCCGCGCGGTCAACGCCACCGGCTTCGGGCCGATGGGGACGGGCGGGGATACGACCGCGCTGGCGGTGCATATCGACTACAGCGCCGGGCACGGTTTCACGCCGGTCGCGGTGTGCTTCAACTGCTGGATCAACCGGCGGACGCAGGCGCGGATCCATGCCGATGGGCGGGTGGAGCGCGTGGAGTGATGCGGACGCACCATCTCCAGCTGCCGCTGACGAAAGCGGACGTGGCCGAGCTTCGCGCGGGCGACCTCGTGACGCTGTCGGGCGAAATCGCGATCACTGCGGGCCTGCCGACGCACCAGCGCATCCGCGAGGCGATCGCGGGGGAGCGCGACCTGCCCTTCCCGCTGGCGGGCGGCACGCTGTTCCATCTGGGCAGCTATAGCGAGGACACGCCCGAGGGCCTGCGCGTACGATATATGAACCCGACCACGAGCACGCGGTTCAACGCCTATATGCCCGACTTCATCCGCGCGCTCGACCTGCGGCTGGTCGGCGGCAAGGGCGGGCTGGACGATGCGTCGGCCAAGGCGATGCAGGAGACGGGCTGCGCCTATCTCTCGTTCCTGGGCGGAGGATGCCAGCTGCTGTCGGCGGCGATCGAATCGGTGAGCGCGGTCGGCTGGGACGATCTGGTCGCGCATTACCGGCTGGTGAAGCTGCGCGTGCGCAGCCTCGGCCCGCTGACCGTGGGGATCGATTCGCACGGGGACAGCCTCTATTCGAAATTGCGGGGCGATGCCGAGGCGCGGCTGCCCGAATTGATGGCGATGCTGGCGCGCGACCGCGCCGGAAGCTGACGGGCAAAACGCCCGAATTCAATATTGAAGCGGCCACACCGTTGACGGGAGCGGCTGGCCTAATATACAAAAGGCCATAAGAACAGACTTTGGGGTTAGGATGACCGGGCAGCCGCCGAAACGAATGACGATGCACTGGTCGCCCAAGTCGCCTTTCGTGCGCAAGGTGATGATCGCGGCGCACGAACTCGGTCTCGATGGCGAGATCGACCGGGTGCGCACCGTCACGACGATGCTGCGGCCGAACCCGGACCTGCTGCCCGACAATCCGCTTTCCAAGATCCCCACTCTGGTGCTGCCCGATGGATCGCCGCTGTATGACTCGTTGACGATCTGCGAATATTTCGATCATCTCGCGGGCGGCGGCATCCTGTTCCCCGCGCCGGGACCCGATCGCTGGGCGCAATTGCTGTGGCACTCGCTGGGCGACGGGCTGCTCGACATGGTGATCCTGTGGCGCAACGAGCGCGAGAAGGATCCGGGCATCCAGTTCGACGTGTGGCTGAACGCCTTCGCCGCGAAGACCGCGCTCTCGCTCGACCGGCTGGAGGAATATGCCCCCGCAATGGCCGCCGCGAGCTTCGGCATCGGCCACATCGCGGTGGGCTGCTGCCTGTCCTATCTCGATTTCCGCTTCGCCAATCTGGGGTGGCGCACCGGGCGGCCCGCGCTCGCCGCATGGCACGAAACGTTCAGTGCGCGACCCTCGGCGCAGGCGACGGCGGTTACCGATGGCTGAGGAACGCACCGGGCCGCTCTCGCATCTCCGCGTGCTCGATCTCGGCCGGATCATGGCCGCCCCCTGGGCGACGCAGATGCTCGCCGATCTGGGCGCGGACGTGATCAAGGTCGAGCGGCCGGGGGCGGGCGACGATACGCGCAGCTGGGGGCCGCCCTTCCTGAACGACAGCGACGGCAACCCGACGCGCGAAGCGGGCTATTATCTGTCGGTCAATCGCGGCAAGCGATCGCTGGCGCTCGATATCGGATCGCCCGAGGGTCAGGCGATCGTGCGCAAGCTCGCCGAAACGGCCGATGTCGTGATCGAGAATTTCAAGGTCGGCGCGCTGGCGCGCTATGGCCTCGACGCGGGGTCGCTGCGCGCGATCAACCCTCGGCTGATCTATTGCTCGGTCACCGGCTTCGGTCAGGACGGGCCGCGCGCCGAGCAGGCGGCGTACGACTTCGCGATCCAGGCGATGGGCGGGCTGATGAGCGTCACCGGCGAGCGCGACGACATGCCCGGCGGCGGACCGCAGAAGGTGGGCGTACCGATCGTCGACCTGATGACCGGCATGTATGCGGCGGTCGCGATCCTCGCGGCGCTGGCCCGGCGTTCCGAAACCGGCGAGGGCGACACGATCGACTTGGCGATGCTCGACGTCTCGGCGGCGTTCCTCGCCAATCAGGCGATGAACTTCCTCGTATCGGGCACGGCGCCGGCACGCGGCGGCAACCGCCATCCCAATATCCAGCCGCAGGACGTGTTCGCCTGTGCCGACGGACATTTCGTGCTGGCGGTTGGAAACGACGGGCAGTTCGCGACTTTGTGCCGCGTGCTGGGGCGCGAGGAATGGGCGTCCGACGCGCGCTTTTCGACCAATGCGGCACGGGTGCGCGCCAATGCCGAGCTGACCGCGCTGCTGACCGTCGAGTTCGCGCGCTTCGCCAAGGACGAGATCGTCGCGGCGCTGGAAAAGGCCGGCGTTCCCGCCGCGCCGATCAACACCGTGCCGCAAGTGTTCGAGGATGCGCAGCTGAAGCATCGCGGGATGCTGCGCGGCTTGCCGCATCCGCTTTCGGGCACGGTGCCGCAGGTGGTCAGCCCGATGCGGTTCGCGCAAGCGCCGCTGCGCTTCGACCGCGCGCCGCCGCTGCTGGGCGAGCATTCGCACGAAATACTCGCGGAAATCGGAATCACTCAGGCTGAGCGCGGGGCGCTCGCCAACCGGGGAATCATATGAATCTGGTTTCAACCGGCGCGGGTCACGCGACACGCGCCACGTCACGCGTACCCCTGTTGCGGGTGGACGAGATGTCGCCCGAACAGCGCCGCGTCCATGAATCGGTGATCGCCGGGCCGCGCGGACGGATGGTCGGGCCGCTGCTCGCGGCGATCCACAGCCCCGATCTGGCGGTGCTGTGGTCGCGCTTCGGCGAGTATCTCCGCTTCAGCACGGTGCTGCCCAAGACGCTCAACGAACTTGCGATCCTCGTCTGCGGGCGGCGCTGGTCGAGCCAGGTCGAATGGTATGTCCATGCCCAGGCCGCCGCCGATGCCGGGCTCGACGCCGAGCTGATCGAAGCGATCCGGCAATGCCGTTCGCCGGTGTTCCGCGACGATGCCGAGTTCGAAGTCTATGAATATGCGCGCACGCTGCAGCAGAGCGGACAGGTTTCCGATGCGCTCCACGAAGCGATCGAAGCGCGCTGGGGCGTACGCGGCGTGGTCGAGCTGACGGCGGTGATCGGATATTACACCCTCGTCGCGATGACGCTGAACGCGCACCATATCCCGGTGCCCGACGATGTCGCCGAGCCGCTGCCGCGATCGGATGCGCTGATCGATCTGCCGCCGGGCCAGCAGGCCGCCTGACCATGCGCGACGTCGAGACCGTCGCCGCGCCAGCCCTGTCGCGGCCGGCGCTGGCGTTGCCGGCGGGCGCGGTCGATGCGCACAGCCATGTCTTCGGCCCGTTCGACCGGTTTCCGCCGCACCAGGCATCGGTCTATGCGCTGCCCGACGCGCCGCCCGACATCCACAAGGCCTTCCGCGAGACGCTCGGCGTTGCGTATGGCGTGCTTACCCAGCCGGCTCCCTATGGCGACGATCCCTCGGCGATGCTGGCAGCGATCGAAGGATCGAACGGTGCGCTTTGCGGAGTGGCAGTCGCTTCGCCCGAGGTAACCGATGCGACTCTCGCCGACTGGGCCGCGCGCGGAATCGTCGGGCTGCGCTTCGTCGAGATGCGCGCGCCGGGAGGCGGGCGCTATCCGGGGAGCATCGGTTTCGACGCTTTGCGGGTCCTCGCGCCGCGGATGCGCGAGCATGGGTTGCACGCGCAGCTCTGGGCGAGCGCGGATCAATATGCCGAAGCGCTGCCCGAGCTGCTGACGCTCGGCCTGCCGCTGGTGCTCGATCATATGGCGTCGCCCGACCGGGTGCGCGGGGCAGGCGATCCGGCGTTTCGCACCATCGTCGATCATATGCTGGGCGGCGATATCTGGGTGAAGCTGACCCTGTGCCGCTTCTTTGGCGCGTCGGCGGACTATGGCGATGTGCGCCCGTTCCATGACGCGCTGGTCGAGGCAGCGCCCGAGCGGCTGATCTGGGGATCGGACTGGCCTTATGTCCGGCTGGACCCGGCACCCGATGCGGGCAGGATGGTCGACTTGTTTGCGAACTGGACGGCGGACCCGACGGTGCGCGAGGCGATATTGGTGGATAATCCGGCGCGGCTCTACGGCCTGCCGCCGCGTGAAGGAGAAGCAGGATGAAGGGGCTCGAGCAGCTGGAGAAGTTCCGCGTCGAGATCGCGGACCAGGTCGCGACGGTGACGATCACCGCGCCGCCGGTGAATGCGCAGGGGCGCCAGTTCCGCGACGAGATCATCCGCATCTTCGACATACTCGGCCTCGACCGTGACGTGCGCGCGATCGTTCTGACCGGCGAAGGCAAGACCTTCTCGGCAGGGGCCGATCTGTCCGAGCGCGCGGCGATCGCCGAGGAGCCGGGCGGCTATTCGCGGCACAACCGGCTGGTCCGCGCGGCGTTCGACGTGGTGATGGAATGCCCCAAGCCGGTGATCGCGGCAGTGAACGGCGCGGCGATCGGCGCGGGCTGCGTGCTGGCGCTCGTCAGCGACATCTTGCTGGTGTCGGAGAATGCGTTCCTGTCGATGACCGAAGTCGATTATGGCCTCGCGGGCGGCGTGCGCCATGTGCTGCGGTCGTTCAGCCCTTCGGACGCGCGGCTGATGATTTACACCGCGCGTCGGATCAGCGGGCCGGAACTGTACCGGATGAACGTGGCTTCGGCCTGTGTGCCGCTGGAGCAGTTGCTGCCCGAGGCGCAGGCGATCGCCGCGCAGATCGCTGCCAAGGTGCCGCTGGCGGTGGTCGCGGCGAAGCGTTCGTTCGGGCTGACCGAGGAAATGCCGCTGCGCGACGGCTATCGCTACGAGCAGACCCAGACCGCGACGCTGGCCGATACCGATGACACGAAGGAAGCGCTCGCTGCCTTCCGCGAGAAGCGCAAGCCGGTCTTCCACGGCCGCTGAGCCGATGCGGTTCGACGTCGCGGAGCTGGACGCGGTCAAATGCGCGCGGCTGGTCACTGCGACGGTCGTGCCGCGTCCTATCGCCTGGATCGTGACGCAGGCGGCCGACGGGACGCGCAACGCCGCACCCTTTTCCTTCTTCAACGCAATGTGTTCCTGGCCGCCGGTGCTGGCGATCGGGATGCAGCCGCGCGCCGATGCCAGCCCCAAGGATACGATGGCCAATATCCGCGCCAGCGGCGAGTTCGTGGTCAACCTCGTGCCGTATGCGCTGGGCGATGCGATGAACCGCACCGGCGCGCCGCACCCGCCATCGGCCGACGAGATCGCGCTGGCGGGGCTCGACACGCTGCCGTCGCACCATGTCGCGCCGCCGCGCATCGCCGGATCGCCGGTCGCCTATGAGTGCCGGTTGCGCCAGCTGATCGACATCGAAGCGGGACGTGCGATCGTGCTGGGCGATATCCTCGCCATCCATGTCGACGATCATGCCATTCTGGATAATAGCGGGCGGATCGACGCGACCGCGCTGGATGTGATCGCGCGGATGCATGGTGCCGAATATTATCTTAGAGCGGACGAGCCATTCCGGATCGAACGGCTCTGAACCGAACGACTGCACAGAGAGGATCATCATGCGCGAAGCCGCCATCGTCAGCACGGCCCGGACCCCGGTCGGCAAGGCCTATCGCGGCTATTTCAACGCGACCGAAGCGCCGGTGCTAGCCGGCCATGTGCTGAACGCGGCGATCGCGCGGGCGGGGATCGATCCGGCGCGGGTGGACGACATCTTCTGGGGTGTGGGCAATCAATGGGGCACGACCGGCGCCAATGCCGGGCGGATGGCGGCGTTCGCGGCCAATCTGCCGTTGGAGGTGCCGGGCTTCACCCTCGACCGCAAATGCGCCTCCAGCCTGACGACGCTGGCGCTGGCGGCGCGATCGATCATCGCGGGCGATATCGACGTCGCGCTTTCGGGCGGGATGGAAGCAATCAGCCAGACGGTGACCAAGGACGCACCGCGCTTCGTCAACCAGTCGGTCACCGCGAACCAGCCGCACGCCTATATGGCGATGATCGAGACCGCAGAGATCGTCGCCGAACGATATGGCATCAGCCGCGAGCGGCAGGACGATTATGCCGCGCAGAGCCAGCAGCGCGCCGCTGCCGGGCTGGCGTCAGGCGCGTTCGCCGAGGAGATCGTGCCGATTACGGTGGAAAAGGCACTGTTCGACAAGGCGGGCAACAGCCTGGGCACCGAGCGGGTGACCGCCACGCAGGACGAGGGCATCCGCCCCGGCACCACCGCAGAGGCGCTCGCCGCGCTCAAGCCGGTGTGGAAGGACGGGCAGGTGATCGCCGAGGGCAAATATATTACCGCCGGCAATGCCAGCCAGCTTTCCGACGGCGCATCGGCGCAGCTGGTGATGGACCGGGCGACCGCCGAAGCCGAGGGCCTGCCGGTGCTGGGCATCTATCGCGGCTTCCAGGCGGCTGGGTGCGCGCCCGAGGAGATGGGGATCGGACCGGTGTTCGCGGTGCCCAAGCTGCTCGCCCGCGCCGGGCTGAAGGTCGAGGATATCGGGCTGTGGGAGTTGAACGAAGCGTTCGCCAGCCAGGCGCTGTATTGCCGCGACACGCTGGGCATCGATCCCGAGCGGTTCAACGTCAATGGCGGCGCGATCGCGATCGGCCACCCGTTCGGGATGAGCGGATCGCGGGTGCTGGGCCATGCGCTGATCGAGGGGAAGAAGCGCGGCGTACGCTATGTCGTCGCGACGATGTGCACCGCGGGCGGCATGGGCGCGGCCGGGCTGTTCGAGATCGTCTGAGCGTTTCGCCCACAGCTTTCGACGGTGCGTGCTCCATTCTGGAGCAATTTATTCTAGCAAATGAGATGATATTTGAATGATTTAGGATAGACTGGAGCTTTGGGGGAGAGTGCAGCAGATGGCCGAAGAGACGCCGGAATCGCTGCCGCGGAAGGTGCCCGACGCCCCCGCCACCCCGACATTCACCGACAAGCAGCGTATCACCGTGGCCCAGGCATGGACGCGCGCAAGCAATTTGCGGCGCTCGGCGCTCGGGATCGCCTATTTTCAGGATCCTGCCTGGGACATATTGCTGCTGGTCTATCTGGAGCATCTGAAGGGACGCGCGCTCCACGTCACCGCCGCATCCACCGCCGGGAATGTCGCGCCGACGACCGGGCTGCGCTGGCTCCAGAAGCTCACCGAGGATGGCTGGATCGAACGGCGGACGCTGGCCAGCAACCGCAAGTGCGTACAGGTGGTTCTGACCGACCAAGCGCTCGTCAAGATGAACGCGCTGATGGAAGCGGTCATTCAAAGCGACAGCAAATTCGGTCTGCAACGCATGACCATCGCGGAATAGCGCCCCGCGCCGCTGCGGGGTCTCGATCACGAGACCCCGGACTAGCCTTTCTGGGGAGAGTGGTGCGGTCGAGAAGACTCGAACTTCCACGGCCTTTCGGCCACAACGACCTCAACGTTGCGCGTCTACCAGTTCCGCCACGACCGCACGTGAAACCCCACCGGACGAGCGCCGGAGGCTGGTAAGGCAGCGGCCCCTAGCAAAGCGGATCGGGGCTGGCAACCGTTGCGACGCACTTTGCGGAAAATCACGGTTACGGCTAGGGCGGCCGGCCCATGCGCCTCTCCCCCGCCCTTACCGCCGAGACGCGCAAGATCCTCGCTCTGGCATGGCCGGTGGTGCTGACCAGCCTGAACTGGACGATCCTGCACGTCACCGACGTGATCGTCGTCGGGCTGACCGGCACCGGCGAGGTCGCCTATCTGGGCGCCAGCCGCGCGCTGACCTTTATCGGGATCGTCATCGCGATCGGCGCGCTGTCGGGCATCCTCGTCCATGTCTCGCGCGCCGACGGGGCGAAGGATTTGCCGGGGACGGGGCGCGTATTCCACGAGGGTCTGTTGCTGGCGGCCGCGCTGGGGATCGTCAGCGCGGTGATCCTTTTCGCGCTGGCCACGCCGATGCTGGCCGGGCTCGGCGTCGACGCGCATATCGTGCCGGGCGCCGCGCATGTCGTGCAGGTGATGGCCTTTGCCTATCCGTTCCAGCTGATGATCGTCGCGGCGAGCTTCTTCCTCGAAGGGGTCAGCCGGCCGCGGCGGGTGGCGGTGGTCAATCTGTCGATCCTGCCGCTCAACGCTGTCCTCGCCTGGGCGATGTCGGGCGGGCATCTGGGCCTGCCGGTGATGGGTGCGGCGGGCGCGGCCGCAGCGACGGCGATCGCATCGGCGATCGGCGCGGTCGGGATGCTGGGCGCGGCGTGGACGCTGCCCGACGCAAGGGCGCGCGGAGTCCACGCGCTCAACCGGTTGTGGACCCCGAAAACGCGCGCGGGCGCGGTGGCGCTGGCGAAGTTCGGGTTCGTGCCGGGCCTCGCATCAGGGCTGGAACTGGCGGGCTTCTCGATCCTGATCGCGCTTTCGACCCAGCTGGGCGACGTGACGACCCACGCGTTCCAGATCGTGTTCTCGATCCATAACCTGACCTTCGCTATCGCGCTGGGCCTCGGTTCGGCAGCTGGCGTGCGCGCGGGCAATGCGGTGGGCGAGGGCGTGCCCGAACAGGCGGCGTGGCGCGCGGGGATCGCCGCCGGCATCTCCGCGATCGCGATCGGGCTTCAGGCGCTGGCGCTGCTGGTGATGCCGGTCACCATCGTCGGGTTGTTCCCGGCGATCGAGCCGGTTCACGCGCTGGCGGCGGCGATGCTGATCCCCTGGGCGCCGTTCATCCTGTTCGACGGGGTGCAGGTGGTGTTCGTCTATGCGCTGCGCTCGCTCGGCGATCAGGTCGCTGCGGGGGTGAACAGCATCATCGCCTTTTTCGTCATCACCGGCGGCGCGGGAGTGCTGCTCGTGCATCTGGGCTATGGCGCGTTCGCGCTGGTCTATGCCTCAGGCATCGGGATGCTCGCCGCCGCTGCGTTGCACGGGGGAAGGTTGTTTCTGGTTTCAGCTAGGCTGAAACGGGCTCTGCGCCAGTCCGCTCAGCGAAGCTGAACTCGACAGCAAACGCGTCAGCCGCCGATTTCGCTCGCGAAGCTGAATTCGACGATCCGGACGTTGGCGGGGATGTTGAGCTTCGCGCTGTTGAAATCGATCGACGCGTTCGGATCGAGGCTGCGCACTTCGGGGGTGATCCGCCAGCTATCGACCAGCTGACCCGCTGAATCGCGCAGTTCGACGCGGATATCGGGCACGTGCTGCCTCGTGCCGGTGGGGTTCACCACCTTGCCCGAAACCGCGAACAGCTCGCCGCCGCCGGGCGGCGTGCGGCGCTCGACATCCTTCTTCTCGGCGAAGCGCAGCGGCGTCTCGATCTCGCCCAGCCCGAGGCCGAGCGAAGCCGCGATGCCCGGCGCGCCCGAATAGAGGATGGCGCCGGTGCCCAGCAGCATCGAGAAACCGGCGACGAACGCCGCCGCAGTCCATTTCTTCGCGGGATTCCTGCGCGGCTTGAACGGCGGCTCGGGCGCGAACGGGTCATAGCCATTGGCGGGATCGGGCAGCGAATCGTCGACGAACACGCGCGGCGCCGCCTTGGTCGTGGCGCGCGGCGCGGGCTGGGGCTCGGCGGCGGGGTAATTGGGCAGCGGCTTGCGCGCTTCGGCCTTCACGTCGGCCGGCGACGCACGGGTCGCGAGATCGAGGACCTGCGGCGCCTGGAACCAGCTATGCTTGCAGCTGGCGCAGCGCACCGTGCGGCCCTCTGCGCCGATGGCGCTGTCGGGAACGAGATACCGGGTCCGGCACTGGCTGCATTCGAGGATCATGGCGAATCATAAGCACTAAGCGACTCGGGCTGCAAGAGTCGGAAACATCGGACATGCTTGAGACCTGTGAATGGCTATGCGATGGCTCTCCGCCACGGGGTCGGGCTCAGGGAACGAATGGCCAATATCGTCCAGTTCGAGAATGTCGGCCTGCGCTACGGCACGGGCGACGAAACCCTGTCCGACATCAATTTCACGCTGACTTCGGGGTCGTTCTATTTCCTCACCGGCCCTTCGGGCGCGGGCAAGACCTCGCTGCTCAAATTGCTCTATCTCGCCCAGCGGCCGACGCGAGGGACGATCCGGCTGTTCGGCGAGGATGCCGGGTCCCTGCCGCGTACCCGCCTGCCCGGCTTTCGCCGACGCATCGGCGTAGTGTTTCAGGACTTCCGGCTGGTCCCGCACCTTTCGGCCTATGACAATATCGCCCTGCCGCTGCGCGTCGCGGGGATGCCCGAAAGCGATATCGAAGCGCCGGTGCGCGAGATGCTGGCCTGGGTGGGACTGACCGATCGCGGCAGGGCGCTGCCGACGACGCTTTCGGGCGGTGAGCAGCAGCGCATCGCCATTGCCCGCGCGGTGATCGGCCGTCCCGAAGTGCTGGTCGCCGACGAACCGACCGGCAACGTCGATCCCGACATGGCCGAGCGGCTGCTGCACCTGTTCGACTCGCTCAACCGGCTGGGCACCACCGTGGTGGTGGCGACGCACGATTTCCACTTGCTCAACCGGATCCCCAACGCGCGGATGATGCGGCTGGAGAAGGGGCATCTCAACGACCCGACCGGCGCGCTGAGGCATCCGCCAGCTAGCGGGGCGGCATGAAGTTCAGCCTGAACCCCAATGCGCCCGACCGGCGCCTGCTCGACGAAGGCAAGCGCACCCGCGCGATGACCTGGATCATGTCGATCATGCTGTTCCTCACCGTGCTTTCCGGCGCGCTGGGGCTGGGCATGTTCGCCGCGACCGCACAGCTCGACCGCCAGCTTTCGGGCCGCCTCACGGTGCAGATCATCGAACCCGACGCCCAGCAGCGCGACCAGCAGGCCGCGCGCATGGTGCAGGCCCTGCGCGCCGTTCCGGGGGTGCAGCGCGCCGCGGAAGTCGATCGCGCGCGGCTGGCCGAACTGCTCAAGCCCTGGCTGGGCGATGCCGGCCTCGACCCCGACCTGCCGATGCCGGCGATGATCGACGTCGATGTGCGCGGCGATGCGGCGGTGGCCGCGGCCGAGAGCGCGGCGAAGCGCATCGTGCCCGGCGCGCGGATCGACCGGCACGCGCAATGGCTGTCGCCGGTGCGCAATTTCCTGTCGACCCTGAGCTGGCTTTCGCTCGGCCTGGTGCTGCTGATGGCGACCGCGACCGGCGCGGTGGTATTGCTCGCCGCGCGCGCGGGGCTGGACACGCACCGCGACACGATCGATGTGCTCCACATGCTGGGCTCGACCGACATCCAGATTGCCCGGCTGTTTCAGCGGCGCATCGCCTTCGACACGCTGATCGGCGGCGCGGTGGGCGCTGCGGCGGCGATGGGACTGGTGTGGTTCCTCCAGTCGCGGATCGACACGCTGGGTTCGGAACTGATGAGCGGCGTGGCGTTGCAACAGCGCGACTGGTTCCTGCTCCTGCTGCTGCCGCTGAGCTTCGCCTTGCTCGCCACCTTCGCGGCGCGGATCGCTGTGCTGCGCAAGCTGGGCAAGACCCTGTGATCAAGCGTTTCGCCGCCCTTATCCTGATCGCCTGGGCGCTGGGCTTCGGCTTCTTCATGATGTCGCTCGGCCAGCCGGTCGAGCCATCGCACAAGACCGACGCGATCGTCGTGCTGACCGGCGCACCGGGGCGGATCGACCGCGGGCTGGAGCTGATGCGCGAGCGCGCGGCGAAGCGGATGCTGGTCAGCGGCGTGGGCCATGAAGTGAAGCCGCACGAGCTGGCCATCCAGTATAAGGAGCCGCGCCTGTTCCGCTGCTGCGTCGATCTGGGCT
This sequence comes from Sphingomonas sp. G-3-2-10, assembly GCF_012927115.1. Classification (NCBI taxonomy): domain Bacteria; kingdom Pseudomonadati; phylum Pseudomonadota; class Alphaproteobacteria; order Sphingomonadales; family Sphingomonadaceae; genus Sphingomonas; species Sphingomonas sp. G-3-2-10. Next base: position 812,627 of record NZ_JABBFY010000002.1, read on the forward strand.
GGGAAGCGGTCAACACCCGCTCCAACGCCGATGAAACCGCGACCTGGGTGCGGCGCAACGGCTACAAGACGGTGCGGCTGGTGACGTCGGACTGGCACATGCCCCGCGCCCGGCTCGAGCTGGCGAACCAGCTGGGCGGCGACATCGAAGTGATCGGCGATCCGGTGCGCAGCTCGCCGCGGTTCATGACGCTGCTGCGCGAATATCACAAGTTCCTGGTGCGCTGGACCGCGCTGACGCTGGGAATGCGTTGATGGACTGGCTGCGCACGATCGCCTTCTCGATCTTCTTTTATGGCCTGTCGGTGCCGATCGTGCTGCTCTCACCAGTGGCCGCATTGTTCGGCAGCAAGACGATGCGCAACTGGTGCAACGGCTGGGCCGCCCTGATGCGCTGGTCGGCGCGAACCATCCTGGGCATCGACCAGCGGATCGAAGGCGAGATTCCGCAAGGCCCGGTATTCTTCGCCGCCAAGCACGAGTCGCTCTACGAAGCCGTCGAGCTGACCCGCCTGCTCAAGGCCCCGGCCACGGTGATGAAGCGCGAGCTGGCTAACATCCCGGTATGGGGCTGGGCCGCGCGCCGCTATGGCGTCATCGTGATCGACCGGGCAGCAAGCGCGACGGCGCTGCGCGGCATGATGAAGGAAGCCAAGGCCGCGATCGCCGAAGGCCGGCCGGTGCTGATCTTTGCCGAGGGCACGCGGGTGCCGGTAGGCGAGGAACCCGAGCTCGTTTCCGGATTCGCGGGGCTATACCGGATGATCGGCTTGCCGGTGGTGCCGGTGGCGGTACGCGCGGGGCATGTCTGGCCCAAGAGCGGGCCGAAGCATCCCGGCACCGTGGTCTTCAAGTTCGGCGAACCGATTCCGCCGGGCCTGCCGCGCGACGAGATCGAAGCGCGGGTGCACAAGGCAATCAACGAACTGAACGTTTGATGCGGCCCGGCCGAAGCCGCCGGATCAATCGTGCGAGCGGCCGAAATCGGGGCGGCTGTCGTCCTGGCCCTCCTCGATCACCGATCGGCGGATCGCGCGGGTTTCGGTGAACCGGTCGAACAATTCGTCGCCCTTGCCCCAGCGGATCGCGCGCTGAAGCGCCGAGAGATCCTCGGAGAAGCGCTGGAGCATGTCGAGCACGGCGTCCTTGTTCGCGAGGAACACGTCCCGCCACATGGTCGGATCCGACGCAGCGATGCGGGTGAAGTCGCGAAAGCCGCCTGCGGAATATTTGATGACTTCGGAGCGGGTGACTTCCTCGAGATCCGAAGCGGTACCGACGATGGTGTAGGCGATCAGATGCGGCAGATGGCTGGTGACGGCCAGCACGCGATCGTGATGATCGGGCGCCATCGTCTCGACCTGTGCGCCGAGCTGACGCCAGAATTCGAGGACGCGTTCGACCGCGAAGGGCTGCGCGCCTTCGGGCGGCGTGACGATGCACCAGCGATTGTGGAACAGCGAAGCGAAGCCCGCCTCCGGGCCGCTATTCTCGGTGCCCGCGACCGGATGCGCGGGGATGACAATGGCATTCGGCAGCGCGGCGGTGAGCGCCGTCACCACGCTTTCCTTGCACGAGCCGACATCGCTGACGATCGCATCGGCGGGCAGATCGTCGGCGAACGAAGCCGCCGCCGCGCCCATCGCGCCGACAGGGACGCACAGGATCACCAGATCGGCATCGATCACCGACGCGCCGGGCGTGTCGGTGATGTCGTCGCACAGCTGGATCCGCGTGGCGATCTCGCGGACTTGCGCGTCGGCGTCATAGCCGGTGACCCGCACCGTGGGCATATGCGCCTTCACCGCGCGCGCGATCGACGAGCCGATCAGGCCCAGTCCGATCACCGTCACGCGCGCGAAGGGCAGCATCAGCCGGCCTTTCCGGCCAGATCGCGCAGCGCCGCGGCGACGCCCTGCGTCTCTTCCGCAGTGCCGATGGTGATGCGCAGACCGTGCGGCAGGCCCTGCCCCGGCAGCCAGCGAACGATGTAACCGGCGTCCATCAGCCCTTTATAGGCGGCTTCGGCAGTCAGCTTGCCCTCGAACAGCACCAGCACGAAATTGGCCTGGCTCGGCACTGCGCGAAGACCCGCATTGCCGAGGCTGGTGATTTCCTGCGTGAACCAGCGGCGCCACTGGGCATTCTGTTCGCGGCAATGCGCGACGAATTCGGTGTCGCCCAGCGCGGCCAAAGCGGCGGCGGTGCCGGCGATGGTGATCGAGAAGGGCAAGCGAATACGGTGCATCGCGTCGATGATCGCCGACGAGGCATAGCCCCAGCCGATGCGTTCGGCGGCGAGACCGTACATTTTCGAGAAGGTGCGGGTGACCAGCACGTTCGATGCGCTTTCGGCCAGTTCCATGCCGCCATCCTCGGCGTCCGCATCGCCTTCGATATATTCGGCATAGGCGTGATCGAGGACGAGCAGGATGTCGGGACGCAGGCCCGCATGCAGCCGCGCGATCTCGGCGCGAGTCGAATAGGTGCCGGTCGGGTTGTTCGGGTTCGCGACATAGACGATCTTCGTCTTGTCGGTGACCGCCGCGAGGATCGCGTCGACATCGGTCGCGTAATCATTGTCGGGCGCGATCACCGGCGTGGCGCCGACCCGGCGCGCGGCGATGTCGTACACCGAGAAGCCGTACTTCACGTAGATCACTTCGTCGCCGGGACCGGCGAAGGCGCCGGCGGCAAGGTGCAGCACCTCGTCCGAGCCATTGCCGTAGATGATCCGTGCGGGATCGAGGCCGTATTTGGCGGCCAGCGCCTCGCGCAGATCCGATCCGCTGGCGTCGGGATAGCGTTCGAGATTGCCCGCGGCGGATTCGAACGCGGCGCGCGCGGCCGGCGAGGTGCCCTGCGGATTCTCGTTCGACGAGAGCTTGATGACCTTGCGGCCATCATCGGTGGTGGAGCGCCCCGGAATATAGGGGGCGATGTCCATGATCCAGGGCTTGGGAACAGGTGCGGTCATGTCGCGCCGCTTGGCCGAACGGTTACGCAATAGCAAGGTCGTGCAGGCTATGGCATGACCCGTAACGGGGACGGAACGAGAGACGAATGCGGACCAGCGGCAGCTTTTGGCGTGCGATGCAGACAGCGCGGCGGCACAATCTGGCCGCGGCGGGCGAGGCGCCGCCGGTGCGGGCGGACTATGCGCTGACGCGGCGAACCTTGCTGCAGGCGATCGCGGCGGGCGCCGTCGTATCGGCCCTGCCGCGCGAGGCGCGCGCCGCCACGGCGGGCAAGGTGGCGATCATCGGCGGCGGCATCGCCGGGCTCACCGCGCTCCACCACCTGCTCGAAGCCGGAGTCGACGCCCAGCTCTATGAAGCGCGCGAGCGGATGGGCGGGCGGATGTTCACCCAGCGTCCCGCGGCCGGCCCGGCGTTCGAAGCGGGCGCGCAGCTGGTCAATACCGATCATCACGACATGCAGGGACTGGCAAAGGCGTTCGGCGTCACGCTGATCGACCGCAAGAATGGCGAGCATCGCACGATGATCCTCGCCAACGGACGCGTCGTGCCCGACGCCGAACTGGCCGAAGCGCTGCGCGGGATCGCCGCCCAGATCGGCAAGGACGCCGACCGGCTGGACAAGAGCTACGCCCGAGTCGCGGCCGAGATCGACCGGATGTCGATCGAAACCTATCTCGACCGCCACGCCGCGCTGATCCCCGATCCGTGGGTCAAGAGCCTGCTCGAAGGCACCAGCCGCACCGAATATGGCGTCGAGCCGGGTCAGGCCTCGGCGCTGGAGCTGATCTTCAACCTGCCCACCGTGAAGGGCGAGCGAGCCGAAGTGCTGGGCGGTTCGGACGAGCGCTATGTGATGGAAGGTGGCAGCAGCGCGCTGATCGACGCCATGACGTCGAAATATGCCCGCTCTATCGCCACGGGAAGGCGATTGCTGAGCGTGACGCGCGGCGGGGGCCGGATGAAGCTGGCGTTCCTCGACGGGAGCGAGGCGGTTGCCGACACGATCATCGTCGCAGTGCCGGCGCCGATCATGCGCCAGATCGACTTCCGCGTACCGCTGCCCGCGATCTGGCGCGCCTTCGTCGCCGAAGCCGAATTGGGCCGCAACGAGAAGGTGCAGGCCTTCGCCACCGCGACGCCCTGGACGAAGACGCTCGGCGCCGGCGGCGAGCTGTGGCAGACCGGGGATGAGGGCTATGCACTGGGCTGGGACGGCAGCGTCCATCTGGCGGGCAAGCTCGACCCGGTATGGACCTGGTTCCTGGGCGGCGATCAGGTGAGCGATGCCGGTGCGGCCGATGCGCTGGCGCGGCGCTTCGCGCGAATCTCCGAACCCGCGGTGCCCGGGCTGATCCCCGCGACCGCCGAGGGCCCCTATCGCCGCACCGCATGGCATCGCGATCCGCTGACGCTGGGCGCATACAGCAATTACCCGCCGGGCTTCCTCACCCGCTTCGCGCATCTGCTGAGCGTCGAATCGGACGAGGGCGAGCATCAGATCAGCCGCGCGGGCAATGTGTTCTTCGCGGGCGAGCATCTGTCCGACGCCTTCCCCGGATACATGAACGGGGCGGCGCAGACGGGGCGGATGGCGGCCGAAGCGATCACCGGCAAGCGGCTGCTGGCCCAAGCCGCTTGAACGCGGGGCCTGCGGGCCCTAGTTCGCGCTGATGTCTGACGATCAGCGTTTCGGCCTGAGCCGCACGGTGACCCTGCCCGGCCCGCTGCGGCTGGACGGCGGCGCGCTGCTGTCGCCGGTCGACATTGCCTACGAAACCTATGGCGCGCTGAACGCGGACGCGAGCAACGCGATCCTCGTCTGCCATGCGCTGACCGGCGACCAGCATGTCGCGTCCGAACATCCTGTGACGAAGAAGCCGGGCTGGTGGACCAAGCTGATCGGGCCGGACAAGCCGATCGATCCGGCGCGGCATTTCGTGATCTGCGCCAACGTGCTGGGCAGCTGCATGGGATCGTCCGGCCCCGCGACGATCAATCCGGCGACGGGCCAGCCCTGGGGCATGAGCTTCCCGGTGATCACGATCCGCGACATGGTCGGCGCGCAGGCGATGCTGCTCGATCATCTCGGCGTCCAGCGATTGCAGGCGGTGGTCGGCGGATCGATGGGCGGGATGCAGGCGCTGAGCTGGGCCGCGACCTTCCCCGATCGTGTGGCTTCGGCGGTGGTGATCGCATCGACCGCACGGCACTCGGCGCAGAACATCGCGTTCCATGAAGTGGGGCGGCAAGCGATCATGGCCGATCCCAACTGGCGCGACGGCGATTATTACGCATCGGGCGAGCCGCCCACCGCGGGCCTCGCCGTGGCGCGGATGGCGGCGCACATCACCTATCTGTCCGAAGCCGGGCTGACCGCCAAGTTCGGCCGCAAGCTGCAGGCGCGCGAAAGCAAGACGTTCGGCTTCGACGCCGATTTCCAGGTCGAAAGCTATCTGCGCCATCAGGGGCTGAGCTTTACCGACCGGTTCGACGCCAACTCGTACCTCTACATCACCCGCGCGCTCGATTATTTCGATCTCGCCGAGGAGCATGGCGGCACGCTCGCCAATGCGTTCAAGGGTGCGGCGACCCGCTTCTGCCTCGTCAGCTTCGATACCGACTGGCTGTACCCCACCAGCGAATCACGGGCGATCGTTCATGCGCTGAACGCGGCGGGGGCGCCGGCCAGCTTCGTCGAGCTGAAATCGCCGTTCGGGCACGACGCCTTCCTGCTCGACGCGCCGGAAATGAACCGGGTGGTCGACGGGTTCCTGCGGGCCGGAGAGAAGAAATGACTGTCACCATTTCGTTCGACCCCGCCGATCTCGACATCGAGCTGATCCATGCCTTTCTGTCAGGTGCCTATTGGTCGGTGGGGATTCCGCGCGACACGGTGGAGCGGGCGATCAGGGGGTCGCTGTGCGTCGGGGCCTATGCGCCCGATGAGGACGGCAAGCCCGAGCAGGTCGGGTTCGCTCGGCTGATCAGCGACAAGGCGACCTTCGCCTATCTGGCCGATGTGTTCGTGCTGCCGGCACATCGCGGCAAGGGCGTCGCGCGGCAGATGATCGAGGGGCTGCACGCCCACCCAGAGTTGCAGGGCCTGCGCCGCTGGGCGCTGTTCACCAAGGATATGCAGCCGGTCTATGCTTCGCTCGGCTGGGAGCAATATCCCTATCCCGAGCGGCTGATGGTCCGGGACGATCCGGATATCTATTCGCGATGAGCTTGCGCCCCGACCTTGCGATCATCGCCGCCAACGTCGCGCCGGGCAGCCGCGTGCTCGATGTCGGCTGTGGCGATGGCGCGCTGATGGCGGCGTTGCGCGACGAGCGCGGCGTGGATGCGCGCGGGCTGGAGCTGGATGCGGAGGACGTCGCCTCGGCCGTCGCGCGCGGACTATCGGTGATCCAGGGAGATGCCGACACCGATCTGGCCGATTATCCAGACGCCAGCTTCGACTATGCGATCCTGAGCCAGACCCTCCAGACGACGCGGCGGCCGGACCTGATCCTCGAGCAGCTGCTGCGGATCGGCAAGCGCGCCTTCGTCTCCTTCCCCAATTTCGCGCACTGGCGGGTGCGGACCTCGCTGATGTGGGGCGGGCGGATGCCGGTCACGCGGCTGCTGCCGCTGGCATGGTACGAGACGCCAAACATCCACCATGTGACGATCGACGATTTTCGCGCCCTGGTGGCGCAGCGGGGGATCGTGATGGAGGGATCCTGGTTCCTCAGCCGCGACCGGCGAACCAGTTCGGCAGCGGCGAACTTCCTCGCCGAACATGCGGTGTTCCTGTTGCGGCGCGACTGATGCGGCAAGTGATCCGTCTCCATTCCGCGCATCGCGACGATATCGGCGATCTGGTGACGCGGCGTCCGGTGCCGGGGCCGGCGATCGGACATGTCGGCGCGTTCCTGTTCCTCAACCATCACGGACCGCAGACCTACGCGCCGGACAATCGCGGCCTCCCCTTCGGCCCGCATCCGCATCGCGGGTTCGAGACGGTGACCTTCATCCTCGACGGCGAGCTGGCGCATACCGATTCGGCGGGGCACGAGAGCATCATCCGCGCCGGGGGCGTGCAGTGGATGACCGCGGGGAGCGGGATCGTTCATGCCGAGGTGTCGCCAGCCGCGTTCAGGCGCGACGGCGGTCCGATGGAGATTCTTCAGCTCTGGGTGAACCTGCCCGCGCGGCTGAAGATGACGGCGCCGCGCTATTTCGGGGTGCAGGCGGAGGGTATTCCAGCGATCGATGGCGTCCATCTGATCGCGGGCGAGTATCGCGGCGTCAGCGGGCCGATCCCGTCGCTGACCGGCACCTTCATGAGCTTCGCCACCCTCGCGCCGGGCGAACAGGTGACGTTCGAGGGACTGAGCGGTCGCGACGTGTTCCTCTATTGCGCGCGCGGTTCGATCGAAGTCGGCGGGACGGCGGTGCCGCATTTCCATCTCGCCGAGCTGGGCGACGGAGACGGCGTGACGATCGCGGCCAGCGAACCTGCGCTGTTCCTGTTCGGCCATGCCGATCCGATCCCCGAGCCGATCGTCGCGCACGGACCGTTCGTGATGAACACGGCTGACGAGATCCGGCAGGCCTATGCCGATTATCAGGCGGGGAAGTTCGGCGCGGCGGAGATCGTTACGGGTTAGCCCCGGCTTCTAGGGCGCCTTGCCCCAGTTGACCGTGACCTTGCTGCCCGAACCCTCGGGCAGCGCCATCACCATGATCGTGCGCTTCTGGCCTTCGCCGGCGGAGAACATCTTGTCGTTCGAGATGCGCTCGGCAAGGCCGGCCTTTGCCGCATGTTCCTTCGACCAGGCGAGGATGACCGCAGGCGCGGCGGCGCTGGAATAGCTTACCGTGCCGGCATCCTTGCCGGTCGCGTCGAAATGCGCCGAGCTGCACACGCTGATCTTCGCATCGGTATAGACCGGCGCGAAATCCGGGTTCTTCTTGCAATCGTTACTGCCGTTGGCGGACAATATTTCGGCGGCACGCGTTTCGGTCGCTGTGGCGGTGTTGTCCACCGCCGGCTTGCCGCCACAGGCTGACAGCAATGCCGCCAGCCCTAGCCCGACAATCATTCGCGCCATCATCGCCTCCGTGCTTAGAACGGAACGTCGTCGTCCAGATCATCGGGGAAGCCGCCACCGGACGAACCGCCACCGCTGTTGAAATTGCCGCCGCCACCGCCGCGGCTGCTCGACTGGCCGGCAAACTCATCGCGGCCGCCGCCGCTGCCCCAATCGTCACCGCCGCCGCCGCGCGATCCGCCGCCATAACCACCGCCCTGACCGGCACCAGCACCGCCGCCGCCCGGCGCGCCGTCGAGCATGGTCAGGACGCTGTTGAAGCCCTGAAGCACGATCTCGGTCGAGTAACGGTCGTTACCCTGCGGGTCCTGCCATTTGCGGGTGGTCAGCGCGCCTTCGATATAGACCTTGCTGCCCTTACGCAGATAACGTTCGGCGACATTGGCGAGACCTTCGTTGAAGACCTTGACCGTGTGCCACTCGGTCTTTTCCTTGCGCTCGCCCGAATTGCGGTCCTTCCAGCTTTCCGAAGTCGCGATGCGCAGCTCGACGACCTTGCCGCCATTCTGGAAGCTGCGGCTTTCGGGATCGCGCCCCAGATTGCCGACGAGGATCACCTTGTTGACCGAACCTGCCATAGAAACTTCGCCTCGAACGCTATAAAAGAGTTGCCGACGATATGGCCGAGATCATCAATCTGAACAAGGCGCGCAAGGCCAAGGAACGCGTGGATAAGTCAGTCCGCGCGATGGAGAACCGTGCCCGCTTCGGCCGCACGAAGGCACAGAAAATGGCCGATGCCGAAGAAGCCTATCGTCGCACTAGGCTGCTCGACGACACGAAGCGCGAAGACTGAGTTCAGCCCATCCCCATCGCGCTTGCAATCCAGTAGGTGATGCCCGCCGCGCCATAGGCCAGCGCAAACAGATAGATGATCATCACCAGCGGCCATTTCCAGCCATTGGTCTCGCGCCGGGCGACTGCGATGGTCGACAGGCATTGCGGGGCGAACACGAACCAGGCGAGGAACGCCAGCGCCGATGCCAGCGACCAGCGCGACGAGAGGCGCTGTCCCAGTTCCTGCGCACCGGCTTCCTCGTCGGCGGCATCGATCGAATAGACCGTCTGGAGCGCCGAGACCGCGACTTCGCGCGCGGCCATCGCCGGGATGACCGACAGCGACATTTCGTGGTTGAAGCCGATCGGGTGGAGCACGACCTCGAGCCCCGATGCGATCCGCCCGGCGATCGAATATTCGCTCTGCTTCTGACCTTCGGGCGCAACCGGATATGACGTCAGCACCCATAGCACCACCGTCACGCCCATGATGATCGTGCCGGCGCGGCGCAGGAAGACGTAAGCGCGCTGCCACAAGCCGATCGCGATGTCGCGGGGCGAGGGGAGCTGATAGCGCGGCATCTCCATCATGAACCCGCCGCCCGCGCCCTTCGTCGCGGTCTTGCGCAGGACCAGCGCGGCGAGGACCGCCCCGACGATGCCCATCAGATAGAGCGCGAGCAGGACAAGGCCCTGAAGCCCGATGCCCGGACCCACGCTGGTCGCCGGGATGAAGGCGCCGATGATGACGGCATAGACCGGCAGGCGCGCCGAACAGGTCATCAGCGGGGCGATCAGGATGGTGGTGAGGCGTTCGCGCGGATCGTCGATCGATCGCGTCGCCATGATGCCGGGGATGGCGCAGGCGAAGGACGAGAGCAGCGGAATGAAGCTGCGGCCCGACAGGCCGACTCCCGCCATCAGCCGGTCCATCAGGAAGGCGGCGCGGACCATATAGCCTGACGCTTCGAGGATCAGGATGAACAGGAACAGGATCAGGATCTGCGGCAGGAACACCACGACCGATCCGACGCCGTTGATGATCCCCTCGACCAGCAGGTTGCGCAGAAAGCTCTCGGGCAGATTGGCGGTGGCGGTTTCGCCCAGCCAGCCCTGGAAGCCTTCGATCCAGCCGATCGGCGCTTCGGACCAGCTGAACACCGCCTGGAACATCGTGAAGAGGATCGCGAGGAGGATGATCGGGCCGGCGACGGGATGGAGCACGACGCGATCGACGCCTCGGGTGAAGGCGCGGGCGCGGGGCTGCTCGACGATCGCGACCGACGCGATGCGGCGCGCCTCGCGCTGGAAATGCGTGATGTCGGCATCGAGTACCGGCGGCGCCTTGGGCGTATCCGCCGCCAGCCGTTCGGCCAGCGCATCCTTCAGCGCTTCGAGGCCGCGCCTGCGCACCGCGACGGTCGCGACCACGGCGATGCCGAGTTCGGCGGACAGCTTTTCGGTATCGATCTTCAGCCCGTCGCGCTCGGCCATGTCGACCATGTTGAGCGCGAGCACCATCGGCCGGCCCAGCGCGCGAAGCTGAAGGACGAAGCGGAGGTGATTGTCGAGATTGGTGGCGTCGGCGACGACGACCAGCGCATCGGGCAGCCGCTCACCGTCCTGCCGGCCGATCACGACGTCGCGGGTGACCTGCTCGTCGGGGCTGGAGGGATCGAGGCTGTAGGTGCCGGGCAGATCGACCAGCTCGACCGGGCGGCCGTCATTCAGCGCCATGCGGCCCGAATGACGCTCGACCGTGACGCCGGGATAATTGCCGACCTTCTGCCGCGCGCCGGTCAGCGCGTTGAACAGGGCGCTCTTGCCCGCATTGGGATTGCCGACCAGCGCGACGAGGGGCGTCGTTTCCACGGCTCAGGCCCCCTGCGTTACATGGATCGCGTCGGCGACGTGGCGGCGCAGCGCCACCGTCATCCGGCCGATCCGCGCGGACAGCGGCCCGCCCATCCAGCCTGAAGGCGTCAGCAACTCGACCTCGACGCCTTCGTCCAGCCCGAACTCGCGCAAGCGGCGCGCTTCCGACGCGGCAAGCGCGTGCCAGTCGATCGAAGTGACGGTTCCGGTGCTGAGGCGAGGCAGATCGGCGAGAAGGACGGACGCGGGGGCATTCATACTGCGAGCGATTATCAATAGGCGGTCATTCACGCCAGCGATAATCGCGAACAAGCCCTGCGGAACCGCAATTGCCGCCCTGTTCGTCACGGTGCATGTTCGCGTCCGGTGAGCGGAGAGACGGTGGATGGGACTTTATGCGACGGGGCTGGCGGGACTCGCCCTGCTGGTTTCCGCGACATCGGCCGCTCCGGCGGATCAGGGTGCATTTTACCGGCGAGACGACTGCGGGCGAGGTGCTGATCCGGGATACGCTGCAGACCATCGCGCAGTTCGCGTACAGCTCGCGAAACTGCAGGGACGTGTCGGCGGTCGAGGCGAGAATCCTTCCGGAAGACTATGTCCCCGCCAACCCGCAATATCGACTGGGCACCGGCAAGGTGGTTCGCGAAACCTGGACCGCCACCTTGTGCGGCGAGAAGACGCGCTTTCTCATCTCGTTCTGGCCGGACGGCAGGGGCGGCACCTTCTTCGGAATCGGCTATCCGTATCCCGACGACGCGCCCTGACCGCGCGTTCCCGACTACACCGCCGGATAGCGCAGTCGGCCGATGAAGCGGCTGAGGCTGAGGCGGTGGGTCTCGTTGCCCAGCCACTTCGCCTTGGTCTTTTCGAAGCGCATGATCCCGTCGATCCGGCGAGAGAGGAAGGCGCGAGTCTCTGCCCAATTGTCGCTGTCGTCGTTCAGGAAGACGGTGACAGTGGCACTGTAAACGCCGGCGAGGATGCCGCGCTTGGTATAATGGTTGTAATCCGTGGCGACGTCTCCGGCGGCGCGCCACATCGTATCGGCCGAGCGCCAGCCGAGCTTCGCGGCGCGGACCGCGTTCTGCGGCAGCGCGAGGATCGAAAGGGCGCGGCGGAGCGCTTCGCGATTCGGCGCGGCGATTTCGAGCCGGGTTTCGACCAGCGCCGTGATCCGTTCGCGGATCTTCATCGCGGCGAGGCGGTCCGCCGGCAGGCGTTCGAGCATCTCTGCATCGATGCTCGCGAACCAGGCGTCGATCATCTCGACCGGGCCGCCCTGAAAGGCGAGCCGGGCGACGCCGCGATCGACGCCCAGCGCATCGGCGGCGGCATCGACCGCTTCGGCATGCCAGCCATCGAACGCGGCATTGGCGGCGACGTGCGGAGCCAGCGCCTCGCGCAGTTCGTCGAGCGTCGGATCTTCGGGGAGCGTGCGGGCCATCATCTGATTCCTTCAGCTTCCGACTTAGTATTTCCCGCGTTCGACGCAACCGGGCCGCGCCGCACCAGCACCAGGGCAACCGCCACCAGCAGCGCCCCGAGGAAATCGGGCCAGCCGAGCCGCTCGTCATAGACGAACCAGCCCACGGCGCCCGCGACGATCGGCTGGCTGAGCAGGGCGATCCCGACGACCAACGGCGAGAGATGACCGATCGCATAGATCATCAGCCCCTGCCCCACCACCTGGCTGGCCATCGCGAGGCCGAACAATATGCCCCAATGATTCGGCCAGATCGTCTCGCCGATCAGCCAGGCGAACGCGAGCAGCGGCAGTGCGCTGCCCAGCGACGACATGGCCAGCGCGGGCAGCGGCGCCATCGCTTCGCGGGCCCGGGCCATCATGATGAAATAGACGGTGTAGAGCGTGCCCGCGAGCAGGCAGAGCAGATCGCCCGCGAGATTCTTGGGGGAAAGCGAATAGGAACGGCCCAGCAGCAGCGCCGCGCCCAGCGCCGCCAGCGCGAGCGCGGTCCCCTGCGACCGGCTCGGCCAGGCGCGGGCAACCAGAAAGCCGTAGATCGGGAACATCAACGTCGCCGAATTGCCGAACAGCGTCGCATTGGCGAGGGTGGTTCGCAGGATGCCGAGATGCCATGCGGCGAGATCCGCCGCGAAGGCGACGCCGCTGAAGGCAAGCACCAGCCACAGCCCGGGCGCCGCCGCGAAGGGACGGCGCTGGCCGATATGGCTGAGGGCGATCAGCACGGGCACAGCAAGCGCGATCCGCCAGAAGGCCGAAGCGACCGGACCGACGTCGGCGAGGCGCACGAACCACGGGCCGAATGCGAGCGTCATGTTTCCGGCAAGACAGGCGAGCAGAGGCAACGCAGCCAGCATTTGCGGCGAAAGAGTTTTTCTTTGATACCCGTTTCCGTGCATGTGGCCCTTTAGCGCCCTATTTTCCGCAGACCAGAAATTCGTTCGGAGTTGCCGGATGCCCAGTCTGTTCGACCCTATCCAGCTTGGCGCGATCGAATCGCCCAATCGTATCCTGATGGCGCCGCTGACCCGCGGCCGGGGCACGCGCGAGCATGTGCCCACCGCGATCATGGGGGACTATTACGCCCAGCGCGCCGGCGCGGGGCTGATCATTTCCGAAGGCACCGGCATCAGCCGCGAGGGGCTGGGCTGGCCCTATGCGCCGGGGCTGTGGACCGACGCGCAGGTCGAGGCGTGGAAGCCGGTACTGGAGCGCGTCCATGACGCGGGCGGACGAATCTTCGCCCAGCTCTGGCATATGGGCCGGCTGGTCCATTCGAGCTTCCTGAACGGCGAGGCGCCGCTGTCCTCCTCGGCCACGACCGCGCCGGGCGTCGCCCATACCTATGACGGCAAGCAGCCCTATGGCGAAGCGCGCGCCGCGACGCTCGACGATATTGCGCGGGTGCTCGACGATTATTCGGCCGCCGCACGTAACGCGATTCGCGCCGGGTTCGACGGCGTGCAGCTCCACGGCGCCAATGGCTATCTGATCGACCAGTTCCTGCGCGACAATTCGAACTTCCGCGACGACGATTATGGCGGCAGCCCGGAAAATCGCGGACGCCTGTTGCGCGAAGTGGTCGACCGGCTGATCGCCGAAGCGGGCGCCGACCGGACCGCGGTGCGCTTCTCGCCCAATGGCGAGACGCAGGGCGCACTAGATTCGAACCCGGAATCGGTGTTCGTGCCCGCCGCCAAATGGCTTTCCGACCGGAAGATCGCGTTCCTCGAGCTGCGCGAGCTGGCGACCGACGGCAGCTTCGGCCGATCGGACCAGCCCAAGCTGTCGCCCGCGATCCGCAAGGTGTTCGACGGGCCGCTGGTGCTCAATCAGGATTACACGCTTGAAGGCGCGCAGGCCGATCTCGCTTCGGGGCGGGCCGATGCAATCGCGTTCGGGCGGGGCTTCATCGCCAATCCCGACCTGCCCGAACGGCTGCGCACCGGCGCCGCGTGGAACGCGCCCAGCATCCCGACTTTCTATTCGCAGGGTGCGGAGGGTTACACCGACTATCCGGCGCTGAAGAGCGCCTAGCCCACTTCCTCGCCCAGCCCGGTCAGCCAGACGGTGATGCCGCTGCGCAGCGCCTTGCGCGTGCCGGACTGGAGCAGGGCGAAGAAGGCCAGCGGCAGCAGGATCCAGCCGAGGAAGAAGATCGCGAAGATCGCCACCGCGACGGCGATGCCGAGCAGGATGGTCAATTGCCCCTGTCCGCCCGGCGCGATGCGGATGCGGCGCGGCCCCTCATCGTCGAACCAGCTCTGGGTGGACAATATCCAGTCGGGACCGCCCAGCCCCGCACCCGTTCCCACGCCCTGCCGCGTCACCGGACGCGGCGGCGGCGGCGGTGCGCGGAGGCTTGCGCTGGCCTGCTCGATCGTCGTGCGGCGGCGCTCGTCGAAACGCGGCGGTTCGGTCGCGCGCATCATGTGCTGCGCCGGCTGGCCGGTCCAGTTATCGATCACCACCAGACGACGCCCCTGTTCCACGACACGATAGCGGGTGGGGGGCATGTCCATTTGAGGGTTTTACCCGAAACGGTTCCGCAGCGCGAGCATCGCGAGCGCGGCGCGGGCCGCATCGCCGCCCTTGTCCTTCTCGTCGGGCTTTGCGCGAGTGAGCGCCTGCGCTTCGTTCTCGACGGTGAGGATGCCGTTGCCGATCGGCAGCGAATCCATCGCCAGCGCCATCAGGCCCCGTGCGCTTTCGTTCGAGACGACTTCGAAATGATAGGTCTCGCCGCGGATGATCACGCCGAGCGCGACATAGGCGTCGTAGCGGCCGCTTTCCGCCGCCATCGCCACTGCGCCGGGAATCTCGAGCGCGCCGGGCACGGTCACCGTCTCGTGCGTATGGCCTTCGGCTTCGATCGCGGCGCGGGCGCCGGCGATCAGCAGGTCGTTCAGATGGGCGTAGAAGCGCGCCTCGACGATCAGGACATGGGCCAACTCAGGTCTCCGGATCGATCGCGCGTTCGCCGACGATCGACAGACCATATCCGTCGAGGCCGACCAGCGTATGGTGGGTATTGGTGAGCAGGATCATGTCGTGGACGCCCAGTTCGCTGAGGATCATCGCGCCGACGCCATAGTCGCGCAGCTCCTCCATATCGGGCTCCCGGACGCCGTTGCGCATTTCCAGCGCGACGCTGAACGCGTCGTTGCGGCGCTTGTTGATCGCAACGATCACGCCCGATCCTTCCTCGCCGATGATCTGCATCGAGCGTTCGAGCAGGCCGGTGCGCCCACCCGCTTCGCCGAAAATATCCGACAGCGGCGATACGGCGTGCATGCGAACCAACGTAGGCTTGGACGGATCGATCTTGCCCTTGAGCAGCACCATCTGATCGGTCTCGGTCGCCTTGTTCCAGAAGGCGATGGCGGTCCAGTCGCCGCCCCACTGGCTGGTGAAGCGCGATTCGGCGCGGCGCTCGACAAGGTGATCGTGGCGGCGGCGATAGGCGATCAGATCGCGGATCGTGCCGATCTTGAGATTGTGGAACTGGGCGAAGGAGACGAGATCGTCCATCCGCGCCATCGTGCCGTCCTCGTTCATGATCTCGCAGATCACGCCCGCGGGATTGAGGCCCGCGAGCCGCGCGACGTCGACCGCCGCCTCGGTATGGCCCGCGCGGACCAGCACGCCGCCGTCGCGCGCAACCAGCGGGAAGACATGGCCCGGCGTCACGATATCGGTCTTGCCCTTCGACGCATCGATCGCAACCGAGATGGTGCGGGCGCGATCCGCCGCCGAAATGCCGGTGGTGACGCCTTCGCGCGCTTCGATCGAAACGGTGAAGGCCGTTTCGTGGCGCGTGCCGTTGGCGCGGCTCATCAGTTCGAGGCCGAGCGTCTCGACCCGGTCCTTGGTCATCGCGAGGCAGATCAGGCCCCGGCCGAACTTGGCCATGAAGTTGATCGCATCCGGAGTCGCCATCTGCGCCGGGATGATGAGGTCGCCCTCATTCTCGCGATCCTCGTCATCGACCAGGATGAACATGCGGCCGTTGCGGGCTTCATCGATGATCTCCTCGGGCGAGGAGAGGAAGGCGTGCTTCAAACGCGCCAGTTCAGGCTTTGCCACGAAGAGACTCCATCCGCTGCAGGTAACGGGCGAGCACGTCGATCTCGAGATTGACGGCCTGCCCGGCAGCGATCGTATTGAATGTAGTGACGTCCGCGGTGTGCGGAATGATGTTGAGGTGGAATTCCACGCTATCCGGCGTGTCTTCCACCGCGTTGACCGTCAGCGAGACGCCGTCGACGGTGATCGAACCCTTGGGCGCGATATAGGGCGCCATGTCCTTGCCCGCCGCGATCACGACGTGATGCGATCCGCCGATTTCCTCGACCAGCTTCACCGTGCCGATGCCGTCGACATGGCCGGTGACGATATGCCCGCCCAGTTCGTCCCCAAGGCGCAGCGCGCGTTCGAGGTTGAGGCGGCGGCCCTGTGTCCACATCGCCGTAGCGGTGCGCGAGACGGTTTCGCCCGAAACGTCGAAGGCGACCCAGCCGGGCCCCTTGTCGACGACGGTGAGGCAGACGCCCGAGCATGCGATCGACGCGCCCAGGTCGACGGTGGCGGTATCATACACGGTCGAGACCCTCACGCGCAGGTCGCCCTGCGTGCCAGCGGCTTCGATCGTGCCGATATCGGTGACGATTCCCGTAAACATCAGCGGGCCGCGTAGACCTCCAGACGGTCGCTGCCAAGCGTCCGCGAATCGGCGAGCCGCCATCGATCATGCGCGGAGGCCAGATCGGTGAGACCGATATCGCCCAGCGCGGCCTTTCCGGAGCCGATCAGGATCGGCGCGCGATAGAGGAGAAGACGGTCGACAAGGCCTTCGCGGAGGAAGGCCGAGGCGGTTTCGGCGCCGCCTTCGACGAGAAGGTGATCGACGCCATCCAGGGATGCGATCGCCGCGGCGGTATCGATCCGTTCCCAGCCGTCGGGCGAGCCGGCGGTGCGGGAAAGCAGGACGCGGCGCGGCGAACGCATCTCAAGCCCCGGCAATCGCACATCGAGGCGCGGCGCATCGGCATCATAGGTCCCGCGTCCGACCAGGATCGCTTCGTGCCGGGCGCGCTCGAGGTGCGCGTGCGCGCGCGACTCGGGGCCAGTGATCCAGCGGCTTTCGCCCGAGGCGAGCGCGATGCGGCCATCGAGCGAGGTCGCCAGCTTGAGCGTCACCAACGGGCGGCCCCGCGCCTGCCGGGTGAGGAAGCCCGCCATCGCTTCGCGGGCCTGTGCCTCCAGCACATGCTCGGTGACGCGAATGCCGGCCGCGCGGAGGCGCTGTGCCCCCTTGCCGTTGGTGCGCGGATCGGGATCGCCCAGCGCGATCACTACTGCGGAGACGCCGGCGGCGACCAGCAGGTCCGAGCAGGCCGGACCGCGTGCCGACTCATGCGCGCAGGGTTCGAGCGTGGTATAGACAGTTGCGCCGCGCGACTTTTCGCCGGCCTGGGCCAGCGCCATCGCTTCGGCATGGGGGCGGCCGCCGGGTTGGGTCCAGCCGCGCCCGATGACGCGACCATCCTTCACGACCAAGCAACCGACATTGGGATTGGGCGCGGTTCGCCCCCGGCCGCGTTGCGACAGGGCAAGCGCGGCGGCCATCCAGCGCGTGGGGCCGCTCAGAGTCCCCAAGACTTCAGACCGTCGTCGATCTTCTTGAACTCGTCGCGTCGCGCCTTGCGCTTCTTTTCGAGTTCGGCGTCACGCTTGTCCTTCTCGACCTTGTCGATCGCCTGCTGTGCGCGGATTTCCTCGTCGGAGCGGTCGAGCCGCCAGTCCTTCACCCAGATGATGTCGGGCCGCTTCCATTCGCGCTCGGCCCGCGAGTCGAGATAGAAGGCGACCATCACACCGATCGTCAGGCCGAGCGAGGGGATCAGCATCCACAGCTCGTGCTTCTTCCGCGTGGCGATGAACTGGCGGAAATCGCGGAACGCCTGAACCGGCGAGAGGAACCTGAAAATGCGCATGTGCGGCGAGAGATAGGGATACGGAGGCTCAGGAGCCAGCCCCCGTATCCCTTTTGACCGTACGGCGCCGGCACAGCCCGCGCCGGCCGGACCCGAAATCACTGTCCGGTCATCTCGAAGCGGACGTTCATCGTCTTCCAGCTTTCCTGCGGCTCGCCGCCGCGCGTGGCGGGCTTGAATCGCCATTTGGCCAGCGCGTGACGGCGGGTCGCCTCGTAAAAGGCGGTGCTGGTCGCGCGGATCTGCTCGACGGCCTTCACCCGCCCGTCGGTGCCGATCAGCACCCGGACCGAGACGGTGCCGTCGCGGTTCATCCGGATTTCCTGCCCGGGATATTCGGGCTGGAACTGGCTGGCATAGCGCGGATCGGGCTGGGCGGCGATCAGCGGCGGGATCGGCTTGGGCGGATCGGGAATCACGTCCGCCGTGCCCTTGGGCTCGCCGAGCGCGGGCAGCGCCGGTTCGGCCGGACGCTCGGTGGTGGTCGTGACCGGATTCTCGGAAACGACCGGATGTTCGACCGGGGGCTGGTAGATCAGCGTCTCGCGGACTCGCTCATGACTCTCCGGCTTGGGCTGCGGCTTTTCGGGCGGGGGCGGCTCGTCGATCGGGATCTGCTCGCCGATCAGCACCGTCGGCGGCTTCATGCCGATGATGTTGGGCGCGATCAGAAACACCATCGCACCGATGATCGCGCCGTTGACCACCATCGCGAAGCCCAGCCCGGCAGGATTGATGCCGAAGGGCAGCGACGAACGATTCGCGTACATGTCAGGCCTCCTTCTCCACGTGCCGGCCTTCCCGGCTACGTTGTGATGATACAACGTTACATACCGAACGTAAAGCGGGGATGAAGGATGCCGGGACGCGTCGATTTTCTAGCGGGACGAGAGGCGCTGGATCGTCCGTTCGCGGCCGATCAGCGGGAGCAGGGCTGCCATGTCCGGGCCATGATCGCGCCCGGTCAGCGCCTGACGCAGGGGCAGAAACAGCGCCTTGCCCCTGCGGCCGCTCGACTCCTTGAGCGCGCCGGTGAGCTGCGCCCAGGCATCCGCCGACCAGTCGAGTCGCGCGGCGGCTTCGGCGGCTTCGGCGAGGAAGCCGCGATCCTCTTCGGCGACCTGCGCATCGACCGGGCCTTCGACCACCGACCACCACGACACCGCATCGGCGACGGTCGAGAGATTGGGCCGGATCGCGTTCCACGCGGCTTCGCCCATCCCCGCCGGCAGGCGCGACGCCACGGCGTCGTAACCGAGCTGGTGGACGATCTTCGCGTTGAGCCCGGCAAGCTCCTCCTCGTCGAACCGCGCGGGCGCGCGGCCGAACCGCGCGAAGTCGAAGCCGGCGATCAGCGGCGCGGGATCGGCGAAGGGTTCGACGGGATCGCTGGTGCCCAGCCGCGCCAGCAGCGCGACCAGCGCCTGCGGCTCGATCCCCGCCTCGCGGAAATGATCGCAGCCGAGCGAGCCGAGCCGCTTGGACAATTTGCCTTCGCTGCCGGTCAGCAGCGCCTCGTGCGCGAAGGCCGGCGCCGCGCCGCCGAGCGCCGCGAACATCTGAAGCTGGCTGGCGGTGTTCGACACATGGTCCTCACCACGCACGACATGGGTGATGGCCATATCGATATCGTCGATCACCGAAGGCAGCAGATAGAGCCAGCTGCCATCGGCGCGGCGCACCACCGGATCGCTCATCGTCCGGGGATCGAAGCGCTGATGCCCGCGAACCAGATCGTCCCATCCGATCATGACGTCATGATCGAGCAGGAAGCGCCAGTGCGGCGTGCGCCCCTCTGCTTCATGGGCAGCACGCTGGGCGTCGGTGAGCTTCAGCGCGGCGCGGTCGTAAACCGGCGGCAAGCCGCGCCCGAGCAGCACCTTGCGCTTGAGATCGAGTTCCTGCGGCGTTTCGTAGCAGGGATAGACCCGGCCGGCGGTCTTGAGCAGGGTGAAGCGGTTCTCATACAGCGCGAAGCGCGCCGACTGGCGCTCCTCGCCATCGGGGTTCAGCCCCAGCCATGCGAGATCGGCGCGGATCGCATCGACGAACGCCTCTTCCGACCGCTCGCCATCGGTATCGTCGATCCGCAACAGGAAGCGCCCGCCATTCGCCTTTGCGAACATCCAGTTATGGAGCGCTGTACGCAGATTGCCGACATGGAGACGGCCGGTCGGGCTGGGCGCGAAGCGGGTAATTACGGTCATGAGGACCCGTTAAGCAGCATTGCTGCCTTGCGCCACAGGGATCGCGCAGTAAGTGGAGCGTCACGCTATCGTCACAAGAGACCGATCCTCATGAAGCTGATGTCCGGCAACTCGAACCTGCCGCTCGCCAAGGCGATCGCCGATTATCTCGAGATTCCGCTGACCCAGGCGAATGTCCGCCGCTTCGCCGACGAAGAGATCTTCGTCGAGATTCTCGAGAATGTGCGCGGCGAAGACGTGTTCGTGCTGCAGTCGACCAGCTTCCCTGCGAACGACAATCTGATGGAGCTGCTGATCATGATCGATGCGCTGCGCCGCGCATCGGCCAAGCGGATCACCGCGGTGCTCCCCTATTTCGGCTATGCCCGCCAGGACCGGAAGCCCGGCCCGCGTACCCCGATCTCGGCCAAGCTGGTCGCCAACATGATCACTACCGCCGGCGCCGATCGCGTCCTTTCGGTGGATCTCCATGCCGGCCAGATTCAGGGTTTCTTCGACATCCCGACCGATAATCTGTTCGGTGCACCGGTGATGAGCGAGGACATCAAGTCGCGCTTCGGCGACAAGAACCTGATGGTCGTCTCGCCCGACGTGGGCGGCGTGGTCCGCGCCCGCGCGCTGGCCAAGCGGCTCGACAACGCGTCGCTGGCGATCGTCGACAAGCGCCGCGAGCGCGCCGGCGAATCCGAAGTGATGAACATCATCGGCGACGTCGAGGGCCGCTTCTGCATCCTGATCGACGATATCGTCGATTCGGCGGGCACCCTGTGCAACGCCGCCGCCGCGCTGAAGGCGGCGGGCGCCGAGGACGTGGTCGCTTATTGTACGCATGGCGTGCTCTCGGGCGGCGCGGTCGCCCGGGTCGACGGTTCGGCGCTGGCCGAGCTGGTGATCACCGATTCGATCGGCAACCATGCCGTGATCGCCGACAGCGACAAGGTGCGGCATTTGACGATCGCCCCGCTGCTGGCCGAAGCGATCCGCCGGATCGCCGATGAATCGTCGGTGTCGAGCCTCTTCGACTAAAGCACGGCCTCGGCGATCAGCCCGGCGCCGACCAGCACCATCAGCCAGTAGATCGCGGTGTAGAAGCGCGCCGGGTCGATTTTGCGCACCAGCCAGACCCCCGCAAAGGTCGATGCGATCGCCAGCGGCAACAACGCGGCGGCGGTGAGCAGGTTCGCGGCGGAGAACTGGCCGAGCGCGAAATAGGCCGGGACCTTGATCCAGTTGACCACCGCGAAAAACACCGCTGTGGTCCCAACCAGCAAGGCCGGCGCAAGATTGCGGGGCAGCACCCAGAGCTGGAACGGCGGCTGACCGGCATGCGCGACATGGCTGGTGAAGCCCGAGGCGATGCCGAACAGCGCGCCGAACCATTCGGGCAGCCTGGCCGTTTCGCGCGGCGTCGCATGCCGCTCCGCCCACAGTCGATACAGGCCGAACAGGACCGAGATCAGCCCGACCACCGCCATCACCGCTTCGGGCGTCACGCTGGCTGCGAACCAATAGCCCAGCAGCACGCCGATCGCTGCGCCGGGCAGCATCCAGCCGAGCACGGTCCAGTCGACCGTCTTGCGGAAGGCCCAGACGCCGACCACGTCCTGCACGATCAGGATCGGCAGCAGGATCGCAGCAGCGCGCACCGGATCGATCGCCAGAACCAGCATCGGCAGCGATAGTGCGCCCATGCCGGAGAACCCGCCCTTGGCCAGCCCGAGCAGGATCACCGCCGGAATCGCCAGCGCATAGAAATGCCAGTCGGTGATCATGCGTCTTTGCCAAGACCTCCGGCGTCAGCCCGGTTCCGCTTCAGTTCGGCCTTCAGCACCTCGGCGCGCGGGGCGTAAAGGAAACCGAAGCTGACCGTACCGTTCTTACTCTCCACCGCGTGATGCAGCCGGTGCGCCTGAATGATCCGCTTCATATAGCCCGAGCGCGCGACATAGCGGTGCTTCACGCGCTGATGGACGATGACGTCATGGAAGCCGAAATAGATCGCCCCATAAGCGGCCACGCCTGCGCCGATCCACGTAAAGCCGGGCCACCAGCCCAACTGTACGCCGCCCAGCAACATTACGAACGAGGGCACCGCGAAAATCAACGCGTAAAGATCGTTGAGCTCGAACATGCCGGGCCGGTCGCGATGGTGGCTTTCGTGGAGAAACCAGCCCCAGCCATGCATCACCCAACGGTGCGCGACATAGGCCACGCCCTCCATGACGAGGACGGTGAACGCGAACAGGGCGATGCCGGGCAGCCAATGCATATATGGGATATAGCCCAGCTATGCTGCACCCGCGAGAGTGCAGGGGTGGATTCGCGTTTCCGGCTGTGCTTTAGGCGGCGCAACTCCCGATTTCCTTATTCAGAGAAGGCGGCGCTCCCCATGAACATCCACGAATATCAGGCCAAGGAACTGCTGGCGAAGTACGGCGCACCGATTGCGCAGGGCTTTGCCGCCTTTTCGGTCGACGAAGCCGTCGAAGCCGCGAAGAAGCTGCCCGGGCCGCTTTTCGTCGTGAAGTCGCAGATCCATGCCGGCGGCCGCGGCAAGGGCAAGTTCAAGGAACTGGCGCCTGAAGCGAAGGGCGGCGTCCGCCTCGCCTTCAACCTCGACGAAGTGAAGGCGCACGCGACCGACATGCTGGGCAACACGCTGGTCACGATCCAGACCGGCGAAGCCGGCAAGCAGGTCAACCGCCTGTACATCACCGACGGCGCCGACATCGCCAAGGAATTCTACCTCGCGTTGCTCGTCGATCGCGCCAGCAGCCGCGTCGCATTCGTCGTTTCGACCGAAGGCGGCATGGACATCGAGGAAGTCGCTCATTCGACCCCCGAGAAGATCAAGACCTTCTCGGTCGATCCGGCCACCGGCTTCCAGCCGCACCACGGCCGCGCGGTTGCGGCGGCGCTGGGCCTGACCGGCGATCTGGCCAAGCAGGCGGCCAAGGTCGCGCAGTCGCTCTACAACGCGTTCCTCGCCACCGACGCCGAGCAGATCGAAATCAATCCGCTGGCGCTGACCGAGCAGGGCAACCTCCTCGTGCTCGACGCCAAGGTCGGCTTCGACGGCAACGCGCTGTTCCGCCACAAGGACCTGGTCGAGCTGCGCGACGAGACCGAAGAGGATCCGGCCGAGCTGGAAGCCTCGAAGTACGACCTGGCGTACATCAAGCTCGACGGCGACATCGGCTGCATGGTCAACGGTGCGGGCCTCGCGATGGCGACGATGGACATCATCAAGCTGAACGGCATGTTCCCGGCCAACTTCCTCGACGTCGGCGGCGGCGCGAGCAAGGAGAAGGTGACCGCGGCGTTCAAGATCATCCTTCAGGATCCGAACGTGAAGGGCATCCTCGTCAACATCTTCGGCGGCATCATGAAGTGCGATATCATCGCCGCCGGCATCGTCGAGGCCGCGAAGGAAGTGAACCTCTCGGTTCCGCTGGTCGTCCGCCTCGAAGGCACCAACGTCCAGGAAGGCAAGGACATCCTCGCCAATTCGGGTCTGCCGATCGTTGCGGCAAACGATCTGGGCGACGCAGCAAAGAAGATCGTGGCCGAGGTGAAGCAGGCAGCCTGATAGGCTAAGCCTGCCCTTTGGCGCTGGCCCGCTTTCCTCCCCGGGAGCGGTTCGGACACAGGAGTGGATGCGATGAAGCTATTGGTGCCGGTCAAGCGAGTGCTTGACTATAATGTGAAGCCCCGGGTGAAGGCGGACGGGACGGGCGTCGATCTGGCGAACGTGAAGATGAGCATGAACCCGTTCGACGAGATT
>NZ_JABBFY010000004.1 GCF_012927115.1 Sphingomonas sp. G-3-2-10
CGGCGTCGCAGCTGGGTGAAGTCCATCTCCTCGTTGCAGGCGCGGGCTGTGCCGCAGTCGCTGACGAAGCCGCGAAGATTGCGGGCGTGGGCAAGGTGCATCTGGCCGACGACGCTTCGCTGGGTCATGCACTCGCGGAGAACGCCGCGCCGCTGATCGTGGGCCTGATGGACAGCCACGATGCGGTGCTGTTCCCGGCAACCAGCAACGGCAAGAACATCGCCCCGCGCGTGGCGGCGTTGCTCGACGTGATGCAGATTTCGGACATTCTGTCGGTGGAAGGCGCGGACACGTTCACGCGTCCGATCTATGCCGGCAACGCCATCGCCACCGTGAAGACCAGCGACAAGAAGCTGGTGATCACGGTTCGCGGCACGGCCTTCGCCAAGGCGGACGCCAATGGCGGTTCGGGTACGGTGGAAGCCGTTTCCGGCGCCAGCGACACCGGCATCTCGAAGTTCGTGTCGGCCGAGATTGCGAAGTCGGAGCGTCCGGAACTGACTTCGGCGAAGATCATCGTCTCTGGTGGCCGCGCGCTGCAGAACAGCGAGAACTTCCACAGCATCATCGAGCCGCTGGCGGACAAGCTGGGTGCCGGCGTCGGCGCATCGCGCGCCGCGGTGGACGCGGGCTATGTTCCCAACGACTATCAGGTCGGCCAGACCGGCAAGATCGTCGCGCCGGAAGTCTATATCGCGGTCGGCATTTCCGGCGCGATCCAGCATCTGGCGGGCATGAAGGACTCCAAGACGATCATCGCGATCAACAAGGACGAAGACGCCCCGATCTTCCAGGTCGCAGACATCGGCCTCGTCGGAGACCTCTTCAAGATCGTCCCCGAACTGACCGAAAAGCTTTGACCTTTCCCGCCGCCCTGGCCTCCGCCGGGGCGGCGTATTGGAGTTTTGTATGACGATCGCGCTTTCCGACACCGGCCTGCTCCGCGAGCAATGCTATATCGACGGCGTCTGGACCGGGGCGGGCACGATTGCCGTGACCGATCCGGCGACCGACGAAACGCTGGCGTCGGTGCCCGATCTGGGCGTGGACGATACCCGCGCCGCGATCGCCGCCGCCGAGGCCGCGCTGCCCGAATGGCGCGCGAAGACTGCGGGCGAGCGTTCGCGCATCCTGCGGCGCTGGTTCGACCTGATCATCGCCGCACAGGACGATCTCGCGATGATCCTCACCCGCGAGCAGGGCAAGCCGCTGGCCGAGGCCAAGGGAGAGATCGCCTATGCCGCCGCCTTCATCGAATGGTTCGCCGAGGAAGCGAAGCGCGTTTATGGCGAAGTGATCCCCAGCCACCGCGCTGACAGCCGAATCGTCGTCATCAAGCAGCCGGTCGGCGTGGTCGCCGCGATCACGCCGTGGAATTTCCCCGCGGCGATGATCACCCGCAAGGCCGCGCCGGCGCTGGCGTCGGGCTGCACGATGGTGCTCAAGCCCGCGACCCAGACGCCGCTGACCGCACTGGCGCTGGCGGTGCTGGCCGAGCGGGCGGGCATCCCGAAAGGCGTGTTCAACGTCGTCACCGGGTCGTCGCGCGTGATCGGTGGCGAACTGACCGGCAATGCCTCGGTGCGCAAGCTCAGCTTCACCGGATCGACCGAGGTCGGCAAGACGCTGATGGCCCAGTGCGCGCCGACGATGAAGAAGCTGTCGATGGAGCTTGGCGGCAACGCGCCCTTCATCGTCTTCGCCGATGCCGATCTCGACGCGGCGGTCGAAGGCGCGATCGCGTCCAAGTACCGCAACAGCGGCCAGACCTGTGTCTGCGTGAACCGCATCCTCGTCCAGCGGGAGATCGCTGCCGAATTCGAGAAGAAGCTGGCGGCCGCGGTCGCCGCGCTGAAGGTCGGGCCGGGCACCGGCGCGGGCGTGGTGCAGGGGCCGCTGATCGACGAAAAGGCCGTCGAAAAGGTCGAGGAGCATATCGCCGACGCAGTCGCCAAGGGCGGCCGCCTGATCCTGGGCGGGCATCGCCACCCCCTGGGCCACAGCTTCTTCGAGCCGACCATCGTGGCGGATTGCACGCCGGAGATGGAACTGGCGCGCGAAGAGACATTCGGCCCGCTGGCCTCGATCTTCACCTTCGAAACCGAAGCCGAAGCAATCGCGCTAGCCAACGATACGGAGGTCGGTCTTGCCGGCTATTTCTACACCCGCGACCTCGCCCGCGCCTGGCGCGTCGGCGAAGCGATGGAGGTCGGCATGGTGGGCATCAACACCGGCCTGATTTCCACCGAAGTCGCACCGTTCGGCGGGATCAAGGAATCGGGCATGGGCCGCGAAGGCTCGCACCACGGGATCGAGGATTATGTGGAGATCAAATATCTCTGCATGAGCGGTCTCTAGGCCGGTCAGGCCGCCTGCATCGCGGCGAGCAGGGTCGCCCGGATTTCGTGCTTCAGCACCTTGCCCGTCGCGTTCCGGGGCAGGGCATCCCACAGTTCGACGCGCTCGGGGCGCTTGAAGGCGGCAAGGCCCTTGCCGGCGAGATAGGCGCCCAGCGTCGCGAGATCGGGGGCCGCGCCGCTCGTGGCGACCACCACCGCACAGGCGCGCTCGCCCGTAACCGGATCGGGCAGGCCGACGATCGCGACTTCGGCCACCTCGGGATGCTCGAGCAGGATATCCTCGACTTCCTTGGGAGAGATATTCTCGCCCTTGCGGATGATGATGTCCTTCGCGCGCCCGGAGACGACCAGATATTCGCCGTCGATCCAGCGGCCGATATCGCCCGTCCGGTAGAAACCCCCATCGTCGAACACGCTGGCTTCGTCCTCGGCATGGACATAGCCGACCAGCATCTGCGGCCCGCGCGCATAGATTTCGCCTTCGTCGGCGCTCGCCGCGACATGGCTGCCCAGCCGCACTTCGGCGATGCCCGGCCGCCCATCGGTCTCGGCGGCATGCGTCAGGTCGTCGCGGCCGATCGATCCGACGGTGGTGACGGGCACCTCGGTCGAGCCATAGACGCGACTAACCACGGCGTTCTCGAACTGTGCAACGCCTTCGCGGATCACGGCCGGAGGGATCGCCGCGCCGCCGCAGATGAAAAGTTTCAGCGAAGGCAGGCGAGTGCCGCGCGTGCGTGCGGCGGCGATCAGCCCTTCGAGGAACGGCGTCGCGCCGGCCATATGGGTGCAGCCGTGGCGCTCGATCAGCTCGACACAGGCATCCGCGTCCCATTGCTCCATCAGCACCGCGCTGGCGCCCAGCAGCAGCGGCAGTTCGAACGCATAGATCGAGCCGCCGATATGGCTGACCGGGGACGGTACGATGAACCGGTCGCCCGGTTCGATCAGCCAGTGTTGGCCCAGCTGGCGGACCAGCGCGCCGAGCGAATTATGGCTGTGCATCACCCCCTTGGGGCTGCCCGTTGTGCCGGAAGTGTAGAGGATCATCTGCACCGCATCGGCGTCGACTTGCGGCAGTTCGATGTCGTGCCGCTCGGCCAATAGGTCAGCATAGGCGGTGTGTCCGCGCGCATCGCCGCGCAGAACGACGATTTCGGGCGGTCGCTCCAACTGGCCGCAGACCGTGCCGAGCATCGCGGCATAGTCCTGATTGCGCAGCCGTTCGGGGATGAACACCACGCGGCTGTCGATATCGGGCAGCATGTGCAGCAGCTCGCGCTCGCGCAGCGAAGGCAGGATCGGATGGACGATCATCCCGGCCAGCGTCGCGCCGAGATATATGGTGGCCGATTCGTGCCAGTTGGGCAGCATGAACGAAACGGTGCTGCCGGGTTCGGCGCGAGCGAGCAGCGCGCGGGCCATCGCGCTGGCTTCGTCGAACAAGGTAGCGCAATCGATCTGGCGTTCGCCGTCGATCAGTACGATCCGGCTGGGCGTTTCCGCCGCCGCGCGCCGCAGCGCATCGCCCAGCGTGTCGCAGGTCCACCATCCACCGGCATAGGCCCGCGCCGCGCGATCCTCGTCCCAGCGGATCAGCCGGCCGGCGATCGATCGGCGTCCCTTGTTCGCGATGCTATCCATGTCCGGCCCGACCCGCTTTTTCGTGAAATACGCTGATGGCCTTAATGCGCTTTTCGACGGCCGGTCCATACGCCGGAGCGATTTTCGGTCGGCCTGCGTTCGGCATCGAGCCGGATCACGGCATCGGCGCGATCGGGCATCTCGGTAATGATCCAGCGAGACAGCCGTTCGTAGTGCTGCACGAAGACTGCGATCTGTTCGTCGGTCATCAGGCGGGCGGGGAGTTTCGCTTCCTGCTCGCGGCGCCAGCCGACGATGGTCTCGAAGGCCGGCGGCACGAGCTGGATCAGATAGTCGATCCGTTTAAACAGCGATTGGTAGGTCCGGAGCGCATCATTCGCATGCCGCCGCCAGATGCCTTGCGGATCGGCATCGGCTTCCAGCGTGTTGACCGGATCGGCGAGCGCTTCGTCGCGCTGGGGGACGGCCCCGACGCACCAGCCTTCAAACAGGACGATATCCGCCGGACCCTCGAACCGGGTATCCGCGCCGCGATCGTCGGCCGCCTTGTCGAACGAGGGCAAGGCGAGGCTCTCGCTCGCGATCAGCCGGTCGATCGTACTGGTCATCAGCGCCAGATCATGCGTCCCGGGCGGCCCGCGCGTCGCGAACAAGGGATGTATCGTGTCGGCCAGCGCGCGGCGCTCGGCGCGGGTGAGGTAGAAGTCGTCGATCGAGAGGACCGCCGCCCGCAGCCCCTTTGCTTCCAGCAACAGCCCGAGCGCAGCGGCTCCGGTCGATTTGCCGCTGCCTTGCGGCCCGCACAGTCCGATCAGCGCGGGGCGCTGAATCGTTGCGATCCGTTCGGCCAGCGGTGTCCACAGCAGATCGATCGTATCGGCATATGTGCCGGGAAGCCGCTGCGCGGTCAGAAAAGCGGCGATGTCCGGTCGCGGGGCCACCGCGGCGTCACGCCTTGTCTTTCGGCGCGGCGGAAAGCTGGACGAAATGCATCACCTGGCCCGCCAGAATGCGCAGGTTCGTGCTGAGGCTCGCGTCGCTGCAATCGCCATCGTCGCCGAACAGGCGCGTGGTGGTGTTGGCGGCAACGCCCAGCGGGGTCGGCCAGCCGCGCAGCGCGTGGACGATGGTGCGCAACGCGATCAGCGTCGATCCGGTTGCCTGCCAGCCATAGGCGCAGGCGATGCAACCGACCGCACGCCCGTCCAGATAGACGCGGTCGTCCTTCGCGGTGTCCTCGACATAATCCAGCGCGTTCTTGATCATGCCCGAGATCGAACCGTGATAGCCGGGCGAGGCGATCACGATTCCGTCGGCGCGGCGCACCAGTTCGATCAGCCGCTGCGCTTTGGGATCGCGCTCGGGATTTTCCGGCGCATAGAGCGGCAACACCATATCCGGTCCCGCGAGACACTCGGTCTCCGCGCCCAGCGCCTCAATCTCTTTCAGCGCGGCGCGCAGCACCAGTTCGGAGGAGGATCCGGCGCGCGTGGTGCCGCCGATGCCGAGGATGAAGGGCTTGCTCATCGGAAGGTGGGTATCAGCAGGGCGCGGCCTTGCAACCCGCCTTTTTCGTGCAAGGCGCGCGGGTCCGAGTTGCCAGCGCTATCGGGGTGATGTCATGGACGATACGTCATTCACCTGCCGGAGCGCCTGATCCGTGAAGCTCAGATCCCTGTTGTTCGTCCCCGGCGACCGTCCAGAGCGTTTCCCCAAGGCAGCGGCCAGCGGCGCGGATGCGCTGATCCTCGATCTGGAGGATTCGGTGGCGTTGGAGAAGAAGCCCGAGGCACGTATCGCCATTGCCGAATGGCTGGCGGGCGAGCGTCAGGTGCCGTGCTTCGTGCGGGTCAATCCGCTCGATGGAGTGGAGACGCTCGCCGATCTGGCGGCGGTGATCGAATTGAAGCCCGATGGCATCGTGCTGCCCAAGGCCGAAGGCGCGGCGCCGGTGCGCGCGCTGATCGAACTGGCGGGCGGCAACTGCCCCCCGGTCCTGCCGATCGCAAGCGAGACCGCAGCGGCGATCTTCGAGCTTTCGAGCTATCGCGAGGTATCCGAACATCTCGCCGGCCTGACCTGGGGGGCGGAGGACCTTCCGGCGGCGATCGGTGCAGCGACGTCGCGCAACCCTGACGGCAGCTACACCGCGCCCTACGAGACCGTCCGCTCGCTCGTCCTGTTCGCGGGACATGCGGCAGGCGTGGCGGCGATCGAGACCGTCTATCCCGATATCGCCAATACCGAGGGGCTGGCAGCCTATATCGCGCGCGGGCAGCGTGATGGATTCACCGGCATGATGGCGATCCACCCCAATCAGGTCGCGGCGATCAATGCCGGT
This sequence comes from Sphingomonas sp. G-3-2-10, assembly GCF_012927115.1. Lineage (NCBI taxonomy): Bacteria > Pseudomonadati > Pseudomonadota > Alphaproteobacteria > Sphingomonadales > Sphingomonadaceae > Sphingomonas > Sphingomonas sp. G-3-2-10. Next base: position 6,307 of record NZ_JABBFY010000004.1, read on the forward strand.
TTCACGCCCAGCGAAGCACAGGTGGCACATGCGAAAGCCGTAGTCGCGGCGTTCGCGGAGAGTCCCGGCGCGGGTGCCTTGAAGCTGGACGGGAAGATGATCGACCAGCCGCATCTGAAGCAGGCAAGGGCGTTGCTGGCGCGAGCGGGGGGCTGAGCTCTGGCCCAAGCCCCCGGCGGGAGCGCCGTTCAGGCGGCGCGTTCGCCCGCGGCCTTGCGGAACAGCGCTGCGGAGGCGAGCAGCATCGCGGTGAAAATCGCCGACATCACCGCGCCGGCCATGTCGAGGAACAACGAGACCCCGCCGACCATCGCTTGAGCCACGGCGGCGGCGACCATCGCCCGCGCCATGCCGGCAGGCTGGAAACGGGCCACGAACGCGCCGGCCCCGCCGATCGCGATCACGACCGCGAACATCAGATTGGCCGGGTTGTCCTCGTCGCCGATGATGCCCACCGCTAGGTTTATCCAGATCAGCAGGAAGGTCACCGCGATCGCGATGCCGAATGCGGCGCGGCCGGCGGTGCTGCCCGACACGCGCACCGCGAACTCCACCATCAGGCCGGTGAGCCCGATCAGGATCGCGGCGAAGGCGAAGTCGAACCCGGTCCAGGCGACTTCGCGGGTGAACTGCATCGCGATCAGCGGCGCCAGCAACAGGCCCGCCGCGGTGCCCCAGCCGGCGATCCGCCAGTTGCTGCCGCGCCGTCCGGTTCCGTTCGTCATTTCCATCGCCATTGCCGTGACCTTCTCCATCGAATGAGGTCATGGCTGTGCCGCGTCGCGCGGGTGAGCGTCATGAGCGAAGCGTGAGATTTCGCTGAGGAATGCGGGCAAGAAAAAGGGCGGCGCCTTTCGGCACCGCCCTCGTTCCCCCTTTAATGACGGGCATTAGAACCGAAAATTCCGCGCAGCGCCATAGGTTAGCGGCATTATTTACTTCGATATGGACTCAAGTTCCGCTCCGGCGATGGCGGCTGGTCGCGCCGCGGGCGGGTTCCGGCGCCCGTGCGAAGCGGGGCCACCCTTGCGAAAACCCCTTCTGGCGCTTCGCTCCAGTCTCCACTAATAGCCCCGCCGCTATGGCACGCATCGAAACTCCCAAGCGCATTCGCGGCACCCAGGACATTTTCGGCGACGAGCAGCGTCGCTTCGCGCATGTGCTCGACACGTTCGATCGCGTGCGCCGTCTCTATTGCTTCCAGCGGGTCGACATTCCGGTGTTCGAAGCGACTGGCGTGTTCGCGCGCTCGATGGGTGAAACCTCGGACGTCGTCTCGAAGGAGATGTACACGTTCGAGGACAAGGGCGGCGACCTGATCACCCTGCGCCCCGAATTTACCGCCGGCATCTGCCGCGCGTACATTACCGAAGGCTGGCAGCAGTACGCGCCGATGAAGCTGGTCACCAGCGGCCCGGTGTTCCGCTACGAGCGCCCGCAAAAGGGCCGTTTCCGCCAGTTCCACCAGCTCGACGCCGAGATCATCGGCGCGGCGGAGCCCGCGGCCGACGTGGAACTGCTGGTGCTCGCCGATCAGCTATTGAACGAACTGGGCATTGCCGATGGCGTGACGCTTCAGCTCAACACGCTGGGCGATGCAGAGACGCGGGATGCGTGGCGCACGGCCTTGGTCGCGCATTTCGAGGCGCACAGGGATCAGCTCTCCGAGGACAGCCTGACCCGGCTAGAAAAGAACCCGATGCGGATTCTCGATTCGAAGGACCCGGGCGACCGTGTCGTGGCCGACAGCGCCCCGGATATCGACGCGTATCTGACCGAGGAAGCTGCTTCGTTCTTCAAGGCAGTGACCGACGGGCTGGATGCGGCGGGTGTGGCCTGGACGCGCAACGCGCGGCTGGTGCGCGGGCTGGACTATTACCGCCACACCGCGTTCGAGTTCGTCACTGACCGGCTGGGCGCGCAGGGCACCGTGCTGGCCGGCGGCCGTTATGACGGACTGATCGGTGACCTCGGCGGACCGGAGACGGCGGGCGTGGGCTGGGCGGCTGGCGTCGAGCGGCTAGCGATGATGATCGAGGAGCCGCTGCAAGATCCCGCCAAGGTGGCCGTGGTAGCGGAACTCGAGGAGTTCGAAGCGCAGGCGCTGGACTATACCAATCGTCTGCGTCGCGCCGGCATTGCTGCCGAAGCGTTTGTCACGGGCAGCCCGAAGAAGCGCTATGACCGTGCGGTCAAGACAGGCCCGGCAGCGACGATTTCTCTCTCTCGTCGCAATGATGAGATCGCCACCAGCTGGCGAGAACTGAAGGCGGGCGCGATCAACGAGGCAAAAGTTCGCGAGGCATTGCACCCGTTCGATTTCGGCGGCCCCAACGCATGAAAATCCCCGCCGACCGCATCGCGGCCATCGAGGCGCGGCGCGACGAACTCCAGGCGATGATGGCGACCGGCGATCTGTCGGGCGAGCGCTTCGTGCAGGTGTCGAAGGAATATGCCGAGCTCGAGCCGGTCGCTGTCGCGGCGGGAGAGGTACGGCGGCTGCGGGCCGAGGCGGAATCGCTTCAGCACATGACGCAGGATGCCGATGACGAGCTGCGCCAGATGGCGTCCGAGGAATTGTTCGAGAATACCGCCGCGCTCGAAGCCGCCGAGCGCAGTCTGGCGCTGTCGCTGCTGCCGCGCGACGCCGCCGACGAGCGCGCGGCGATGCTCGAAATCCGCGCGGGCGTGGGCGGGGACGAGGCCGCGCTGTTCGCCGCCGACCTGTTCCGCATGTACCAGCGCTATGCCGACCGGATGGGCTGGCGGGTCGAACTGATCTCGGCCAGCAGCTCGGAAGCGGGCGGCTACAAGGAAGTGATCGCCAGCGTCACCGGCGCGGGCGTGTTTGCCAAGCTCAAGTTCGAAAGCGGCGCGCACCGCGTGCAGCGGGTGCCCGCGACCGAAGCGGGCGGGCGCATCCACACCTCCGCCGCGACCGTCGCGGTGCTGCCCGAGGCCGAGGAAGTCGACGTCAAGATCGACGACAAGGACCTGCGCATCGATATCTATCGCTCGTCCGGCCCCGGCGGCCAGTCGGTCAACACCACCGACTCCGCGGTGCGCATCGTCCATATCCCGACCGGCCTCGTCGTGATCCAGCAGGACGAGAAGTCGCAGCACAAGAACAAGGCCAAGGCGCTGAAGGTGCTGCGCACGCGCCTGTACGAGATGGAACGCGAGCGGCTCCACGCCGAACGCGCCGGCGCGCGCCAGTCGATGGTCGGTTCGGGCGACCGTTCGGAGCGCATCCGCACCTATAATTTCCCGCAGGGCCGGGTGACCGATCACCGCATCAACCTGACACTGCACCGCCTCCCCGAAATCCTCGAAGGCGAGATGGACGAACTGATCGGCGCCCTGATCGCGCAGGATGAAGCCGACCGGCTGGCGCAGCTCGACGGATGATCGGCGCGGCCCTCGCCGCTGCCACGCGAGCGCTCGCGCCGATCAGCGAAACCGCCCGCCTCGACGCCGAACTGCTGATGGCCCACGCGCTGGGCGTCTCGCGCGAGACGATGCTGCTGCGCGGCCTCGATGGCGAAGTACCGGAGGGATTCGACGCCCTTCTCCGGCGCCGCCTGTCGCATGAGCCGATCGCCTACATCACCGGGACCCGCGCTTTCTGGACGATCGACCTAGAGGTCGGCCCGGGAGTCCTCGTCCCTCGCGCCGATAGCGAGACATTGATCGAAACCGCGCTTCACCATTTCGGCGATCGCGCGCCTGCGACGATCCTCGATTTGGGCACCGGCCCCGGCACCCTGCTGCTCGCCGCGCTCGACCAATGGCCGCAGGCGAGGGGGCTTGGCGTCGACGCCTCCGAAGCCGCGCTGGCCTATGCGCGTCGCAACGCAGCGAATCTGACGGGCGATCGCGCGCAGTTCCGCCTGGGCGACTGGGCCGCGGGTGTCGAGGGCCGGTTCGACCTGATCCTGTCGAATCCGCCCTATATCGGCACCGACGAAGTGCTTCCGCCCGAGGTCCGCGACCATGAACCGGGCGAAGCGCTGTTCGCCGGCCCCGACGGACTTGACGATTATCGCAGCATCATCCCCGATCTCCCACGCCTGCTCGCACCGCAAGGAATCGCAATTCTGGAGATCGGCCACACCCAGGCCGAAGCGGTCTCGGCGCTGGTCGAACAACATGGGTTAAGACCCACCGTGACCAACGACCTTAGGGGACTTTCCCGAGTGGTCTCAGCCGTTGAATTGTAGCATTTGGGACATATATTTCTGCTTGGAGATTGGTGCTGCACCCGCTAAGACCGGCACGGGGTAGGGCACTTTCAACCAGGTTGTTGAAAAGCAGGTCGTTGAACAGCGCGACCCCAATCCAGGTCATGTGATCGCCCCGTCCGGCGATCGTGGCAGCCGGGATGTTCCTTTTGGAGCATGCCGCGAACGGTAACACGCATCCGGGACCCAATGGATCGACGGACAGCTTTGTAAAAGACAGGACAAACAGACCTTGATGAACAATCGTCAGGCGAACGGCCGCCGTCGCGGCCGTGGCGGACAGCAGCAGCGTTCGGGTGGTGGCCAGGGTGGCCAGCGCGACAATGGCAACCGGATCGACAGCCGGGCCCGTGGCAACGCTGCGCAGCTGCTCGAGAAATACAAGAATCTCGCGCGCGATGCCCAGATGCAGGGCGATCGCGTCAACACCGAATATTACCTCCAGTTCGCCGACCATTATTTCCGCGTCCTCGCCGAGACTCGCTCGCGCTTCGAGGAGAACAATCCCGGCCAGCAGCAGCGCCGTCCGCAGAATGACGATGATTTCGGCGACGATTTCGGCTTCGAAGCCGAAGGCGATCGCGACGATCAGCCGCGCGGCGACGAGAGTGGCAACCGTGAAGATCGCGCGTCGCGCGAGGGCCGCGAAGAGCGCGCCCCGCGCGAAGGCCGCGGCAGCCGTGACGATCGCGGCAATCGCGAAGCACGCGGCGATCGCGAAGATCGTGGCAACCGCGAGGCCCGTGGCGACCGTGAGGACCGTGGCCCCCGCGAGGATCGTGGTCCGCGTCAAGAGCGTGGCCCGCGTGAAGATCGTGGCGAGCGCCGCAATGGCCGCGCCAACGGCAATAGCCATTACAACGGCGATGAAGCCGAAGGTGGCGAGGCCGTCGTAGCGGCTCAGGCGCCTGAAACCGCCGCCGAGGAAGCGCCGCGTCCCGCACGCCGTGGCCTGCGCGCCCGTCGCGATCGCGATACTTCGGCCGAAGCCGATGCGCCGCAGGGCATCGACGCCGCCATCCTGCCGCCTGCGCTGGGCATCGACCTTGCCGCTTCGGAAGAAGCGCCGGCCGAGGAAAAGCCGAAGGCCCGCCGTGGCCGTCCGCGCCGCGACGTGGAAGCCGCAGCGGAGTAACCACTTCGTCCGTCACCCCTGCTTGCGCGGGGGTGACGGAAAGAAGGCTAATTAATTGCGCGGCCTCTAGCCGCTTCTTCCCAACCTGCTACCATCGCTTCCGAAATCGTTCGGGAGGATCTGATGCGCTGCTTGGCTCTCACCCTGATGGCGCTCCCCGCCATCGCGCAGGCCCAGACGGCGCCCGCGGCCGACAAGACCGCCCAGGGCGATGTCTCGGTCACCATCTACAATAACGATCTGGCGCTGGTTCAGGACAAGCGCACGCTGACCTTGCCCGCGACGCGCACGCGCCAGGAATTCGCCGACGTTTCGGCCGCGATCCGGCCCGAAACCGTCACGGTCAACGGCACCGGCCTTTCGGTCGTCGAGCAGAATTTCGACTACGACCTGCTCAGCCCGGCCAAGCTGATGGAGAAGGCGGTCGGCAGTACGGTCACGCTGATCCGCCGCAACGCCGCGGGCGTCGAGACAACCGAGCAGGCAAAGATCCTCGCCAATAATGGCGGCACCGTCGTCCAGATCGGCAATCGGATCGAGGTGCTCGATCAATATGGCGCCCGCGTCGTCTTCCCGTCGCTGCCGCCCAATTTGCGCGCGCGGCCGACTTTGTCGGTAACCTTCGACAGCGAAACCGCCGGCGCGCGTCCGGTGACGCTGAGCTATCTCTCGCGCGGGCTCGGCTGGAAAGCCGACTATGTCGCACTGTTCGACGATGCCGCGGGCAAGATCGATGTGCAGGGCTGGATCACGCTGACCAACAACAGCGGCACCACCTTCAGCAATGCGCGGACGCTGCTGGTCGCGGGCGCGGTGGGCAATGGCGGCGGGCGTCCGGTGCCGCCGCGCTATGGCCCGCGTCCCAATCAGAGCGTTCCGGGCAATCGCCCGGGCACCGAGACTGCCAACCGCGAGCAGCTTGGCGACTTCTATATCTATCCCCTGGCCGAGCGCACCACGATCGCGCAGGCGCAGCAAAAGCAGGTGAGCTTCCTCGATGTGGCCGGCGCGCCCGCCGCGCGCGCCTATTTCTATCGCAACCAGTGGCTCGGCACCCAGAACGAAGCGGTCAGCGCCGATACCGTGCTGCGCTTCTCCTCGTCGCGCGAAGGCGGGCTGGGCGATGCGCTGCCTGCGGGCACGGTGCGCGTTTACATGCGCGATGCGCGCGGCCAGCCGCAGTTCATCGGCGAGAGCAATATCGGGCACACGCCGATGGGGTCTAGCCTGGCGCTCAAGACTGGCGAAGCGTTCGATGTGAAGGTGAAGCCCACGGTCGAGAAGCGCGAAGCGCTGGACCGTTATCGCTGGCGCACGACGATGCGCTACACCTTCACCAATGCGCGCGCGACGCCGGTGACGGTCGAGTTCGCGCAGGCGGGTCTCGACAATTACTGGGACGACACCCGCATCGAGAGCGAGAGCCAGAAGAGCGAGCGGGTCAATTCCGACGAAGCGATGTGGAAGGTGAGCGTGCCCGCCAATGGCGAGGCGACCGTCACCGCCGTCTTCATCACCCGGTACTGACGCGCCGGTGCGGCCGATCCGCGCCCTGGTCGCCCTGATGGGCGCGATGCTGGCGGGCCTGCCCGCGCTGGCCCAGCCGGTCACGTCGCCGCGCCCCGATTCGGTGGCGGTGACGATCTATCGCGCGCCGGATGCCGATCCTGATCGCGAGTTCGACGCCAATTGGCTCGAAGGATATGCGCTGGTCACCGAACGGCGCACCATCACCATCCCGCGCGGCCGCGCGACGATCCGGTTCGAAGGGGTGGCGGGTCGCATTCTTCCCGAAAGCGCGATCGTCACCGGCCTGCCCGATGGTGTTCGCGAGAAGAATCTGGACGCCGATCTGCTCAGCCCGCGCTCGCTCTACGATCGCAGTCTTGGCCGTCCGGTGATGATCCGCCGCACGTGGGATGAAAAGTCGGTCGAGGAGCCGGCGATCATCCGATCGGGAGCGGGTGGCGCGGCGATCCTTGAGACTCGCGCTGGCTTCGTCGCGTTGAATTGCGGCCCGGAGGACGATGCGATCGTCTATGATGCAGTGCCCGCCGGACTGTCCGCCAGACCGACGCTTTCGATCGAAACCGAGGCACCTGCCGAGCGCACCGTCACCGTTACGCTCTCCTATCTGGCATGGGGATTCGAGTGGAAGGCGGACTATGTCGCGACGATGCGGCCCGATGGGAAAACCGCCGATCTGTTCGCCTGGGTGACGCTGGCCAATGGCGACGTCACCAGTTTCGAAAATGCCGAGACGGCAGTGGTTGCCGGGAATGTGAACCGGGAGGACAACAATTCGGACACGTCGGAGCCCGCCGACGGCGCGCTGGAAATGCACTGCTTCGCGCTTGGCGCGGGCGATACCCTGAACGATCTGCCGCAGATGTTGCCTGCTCCTGCGCCGATGGCCGGCTATTCGGAAGGTGAAGAGATTATCGTCACGGGTTCCCGGATGCGTGCGCCAGTTCAGGTCCAGCAGGAGGATCTGGGCGACCTGAAGCTCTACCGCGTTCCGCATCGCACGACGGTCGCACCGAACGGGATGAAGCAGGTCGCGCTGCTGGATCGTCAATCGGTGCCCGTCGATGTGATCTACAAGGTCGAGATCCAGAATGACGGCGAGGATGGCGTCTATCTTTATCTCCGTGCGCAGAACCGCAGGGACAAGGGTCTCGGTCTTCCCCTGCCCGCGGGCAAGGTCGCGGTGTTCGAGCCGCTGGGCGAAAGCCGCGCGCTGATCGGCGAGGGGAGTATCGCCGACAAGGCGGTGGGCGAGGAAGTCGAGATCCGGATCGCTCAATCCTGGCAGGTCAATGTGATGGTCGACGAGATCGAATCGGGCGACGACTGGACCAGCCACCTTCTCACCGTAACCAACGCCAATCCGTTCCCGGTCCGCTTCGAAGCGGAACTGACCACTTATGATGGCTGGACCCGCGCACGGACTTCGGCGCGGTTGAAGCGCAAGAATGGCAAGGACATCTGGGCGGTCGAAGTGCCCGCGAACGGCAAGGCCGAGCTGCGCTATCGGCTCACCGAAGCGCGCCCGGAGGATTGAGTTTGGTTCTGGCAATCGCGGGCGATTCGTGAGATTCTCAATCGCCTACGCTGGATAAGGAGACGAGCGATGACCATCGCAGCAATCCTGAGCGGGAAGGGCAATGAAGTGGTCTCGATCGCGGGCGATCGGACCGTGGCCGAGGCCGTTGCACTTCTGGCGGGCAGGCGCATCGGCGCGGTGCCGGTGATGGAGGGCGACGCGGTCGCCGGGATATTTTCCGAACGCGACGTGATCTACTGTCTCGAGCGCGATGGTGCTGCGGCGCTTGAGCGTACGGTGAGCCAGGTGATGACTGCGCCGGCTATCACGGTGCCTTCGAGCGAGTCGATCCTGACCGCGCTCGCGCTGATGACGCGGCGACGGGTGCGGCATCTGCCGGTGTTGGATGGCGGGCGGTGCGTCGGCTTCATCTCGATCGGCGATCTGGTGAAGCACCGGATCGAGCGCATCGAAGCCGAAGCCAACGATCTGCGCACCTATATCCAGCAGGCTTAGACCCGCGTCACGTTCCGCGCTTGCGGAGCATGTCGATCACTTCGTCGATCGTGCCGCGCGCGAAGAGCAATAGCCATGCGCCATAGGCGGCCGCGCCGGTGAGGACGAGAAAGCCGAGATGCAGGATCGCGGGCATCGTCGGCAGAATGTCGTCGAGCAGGCTCACGATCAGTGCCATCGCCAGCGCTGCCAGCACGGGCGGCGAGATGGCGTCGATCAGGACACGCGCCTTCACGCCGATCAGCGGCAGCGTCCGCCAGGCGCTGATCCCCAGATAGAGCGGGTAGGCGACGAACCAGCCCGCGACCAAACCCATCAGCCCCCAGTTCACTCCGGCCAGAAAGGCGATGGGAAGCAGGATCGCACCGGTCAGGCCGTTGCGCGCGCCGATCTCGGGATGGCCGAGCGCATCGCTTGCCGGAGAGAAGAGCGATTGTAGCGTCATCATCGGCATCGCCAGCGCGAGCCAGTGGACGATCGGCGCGGCCTCCGCCCATTTGGGGCCGAGCACCACTTCGACCAGCGGTTGGGCGGTGGCGGCGAGGCCGAAATAGAAGGGCAGGCCGACGACCATGATGATCCGCGCCGACTTTACGAACGCGGTTGCGACGGCCGCGCGGTCTTTTTGCATCCGCGCATAGGCGGAGAAGGCGACTTCATTCAGCGGGGGCACGAATTTCGAAACGAAGATCTGCGTCAGGAACAGGCTGGTCGTATAGATGCCGAGGTCGTGGGTGGAGAAGTAGCGACCGGCGATAAACACGTCGGCCTGGCTCTGCAGGAACCAGAAGATCTGTCCCGTGGCCATCATGCCGCCATAGCGGGCGATGTCACCGCCGCCGCGAAAGTCGAAGCTCGGCCACATCAGCGATCGGGCCGCGATGGTCATCCCGATCGCGCGGGTGAAGAACAGCGCGATCGGCGCGAGCACCAGCGTCCAGACGCCGAGACCATATAGAGCCCCGCCCAGTGCGGTCAGCGCCCCGGCCAATGCGGAGATCAGGTTCACCTGCGCCTGATGCTTGAAGTCCATCGCGCGCGAGAGGAGGGCGTAGGGCAGGGCGATGAACGGCGTGGCCAGATAAAGGAGCGCCTGCACGCGCAGCAGGTTCGCCACTTCGGGCTGGCGGTAGTAGGCTGCGGCGTAAGGCGCCGCCGCGATCTGCGCTGCGGCCAGCGTAACGTTCAGCAGGATCAGCATTCCGAACAGCTGGCGCTGGGCATGGCGGTCGGCTTGGTCCCTGCGCACGAGCGCGCTCGCGAGTCCGTATCCGTTGAGCATGTTGAGCAGGACGAGGACCACCTGCGTCATCGCGAAGAGGCCATAGTCCGAGGGACTGAGGATCCGAATCACGAGGAAGGTGGAGGCCCAGGTGATCATCTGCCCCAGAATCTGGGTGCCCGAACGCCAGATGACGGCGCTCCGCACCTGATCACGAAGCGAGTCGGGGGCCTGATTCGGCGATTCTGCTGAGGTGCTCGTCACCTGACCGTGGTACGCGGGACGGGTTGAGATCGCGTAAAAACGCGGTTTTCTGCGGGTTTCAGGGCAGGTTTCGGAAAAAAGACAGATTATTACAAATCGCTGTTGACCGAATCAGAAGCCGGACATAGAAGCCACTCCACCGACGCGGCGGACCACACGGAACGCTTCGACGGTCACCAAAAACCAGGCGCCAGACCGCCCCACTAAAAAGGGGTTTGGTACGGCGTCCGGCTTTTGCGCTCTTTGACATAGTGATATAGATGAAGGGACATGTGGGCGGCGGCTCCGGGTCTTGCGGATTTAGGCGCAAGGTGCTCGGTAAAAGCAAGTCGTTCCAGCGGCTTAGGTTTTTGGCCTAG
>NZ_JABBFY010000005.1:2500-5838 GCF_012927115.1 Sphingomonas sp. G-3-2-10
CCTTGGCATGTACAGGCGATGAAGGACGTGGCACGCTGCGATAAGCGTCGGTGAGGTGTGAGCAACCTTTGACCCGACGATTTCCGAATGGGGAAACCCACCTTCACCAATTAATTCAGTGGCTGAGCAATCAGTGACCGAGTTAATTGAGGAAGGTATCACCAGATTGAATACATAGATTTGGTGAAGCGAACCCGGGGAACTGAAACATCTCAGTACCTGGAGGAAAAGACATCAACCGAGATTCCGTTAGTAGTGGCGAGCGAACGCGGACCAGGCCAGTGCCTGATATTCAACTAGCAGAAGCTTCTGGAAAGTAGCGCCATAGCGGGTGACAGCCCCGTATGCGAAAGTGATGTATCAGGACTTGAGTAGGGCGGGACACGTGTAATCCTGTCTGAACATAGGGGGACCACCCTCTAAGCCTAAATACTCGTACATGACCGATAGCGAACTAGTACCGTGAGGGAAAGGTGAAAAGCACCCCGATGAGGGGAGTGAAACAGTACCTGAAACGGATTGCCTACAAGCAGTTGGAGCTCTCTTGTGGAGTGACAGCGTACCTCTTGCATAATGGGTCTGTGACTTAATCTGTCGAGCAAGCTTAAGCCGTTAGGTGTAGGCGCAGCGAAAGCGAGTCTGAATAGGGCGAATGAGTTCGACGGATTAGACCCGAAACCCGGCGATCTAGGCATGACCAGGATGAAGGTGCGGTAACACGCACTGGAGGTCCGAACCGATTAACGTTGAAAAGTTACCGGATGAGTTGTGTTTAGGGGTGAAAGGCCAATCAAGCCGGGAAATAGCTGGTTCTCCGCGAAAACTATTGAGGTAGTGCCTCGGACGAATACCTTGGGGGGTAGAGCACTGGATGGATGCGGGGGTCGCGAGATCTACCAACTCTAACCAAACTCCGAATACCCAAGAGTACTATCCGGGAGACAGACGGCGGGTGCTAAGGTCCGTCGTCAAAAGGGAAACAGCCCTAACCTACAGCTAAGGTCCCCAAGTCATCACTAAGTGGGAAAGCATGTGGGAATCCCAAAACAACCAGGAGGTTGGCTTAGAAGCAGCCATCCTTTAAAGAAAGCGTAACAGCTCACTGGTCTAAATAAGGGTTCCTGCGGCGAAGATGTAACGGGGCTAAAGTGATGCACCGAAGCTTAGGGTGTGTAGTTTACTACACGCGGTAGCGGAGCGTTCCGTAAGCCTGTGAAGCGATCTGGTAATGGGTCGTGGAGGTATCGGAAGTGCGAATGCAGACATGAGTAGCGATAAAAAGGGTGAGATGCCCTTTCGCCGAAAGACCAAGGGTTCCTGCGCAAGGCTAATCCGCGCAGGGTGAGCCGGCCCCTAAGACGAGCCCGAAGGGGGTAGTCGATGGGAACCACGTTAATATTCGTGGGCCTGGTGGTGTGTGACGGATTTCGTGTGTTGTACGTCCTTATCGGATTGGACGTGCTTCGAAGAAGTCCCAGGAAATAGCCCCACCGTATAGACCGTACCCGAAACCGACACAGGTGGTCAGGTAGAGTATACCAAGGCGCTTGAGAGAAGTGTCCTGAAGGAACTCGGCAAATTGCCTCCGTACCTTCGGAAGAAGGAGGCCCTGCATATGCGCAAGCATTTGCAGGGGGCACAGGCCAGGGGGTAGCGACTGTTTAGCAAAAACACAGGGCTCTGCTAAGTCGGCTTCAAGACGACGTATAGGGCCTGACGCCTGCCCGGTGCCTGAAGGTTAAGTGGAGGGGTGCAAGCTCCGAAATGAAGCCCAGGTAAACGGCGGCCGTAACTATAACGGTCCTAAGGTAGCGAAATTCCTTGTCGGGTAAGTTCCGACCTGCACGAATGGCGTAACGACTTCCCCACTGTCTCCAGGACATGCTCAGCGAAATTGAATTCTCCGTGAAGATGCGGAGTACCCGCGGTTAGACGGAAAGACCCCGTGCACCTTTACTGCAGCTTCAGAGTGGCATTAGGAAGGAACTGTGTAGAATAGGTGGGAGGCTTTGAAGCATTGGCGCCAGCCGATGTGGAGCCACAATGTGAAATACCACCCTGTTGTTTTCTGATGTCTAACCACGAACCATGAAACTGGTTCTGGGACCCTCTGTGGCGGGTAGTTTGACTGGGGCGGTCGCCTCCTAAAGAGTAACGGAGGCGCGCGAAGGTTGGCTCAGGCCGGTTGGAAACCGGCTGTTAGAGTGCAATGGCATAAGCCAGCCTGACTGCGAGACTGACAAGTCGAGCAGAGACGAAAGTCGGTCATAGTGATCCGGTGGTCCCTCGTGGAAGGGCCATCGCTCAACGGATAAAAGGTACGCCGGGGATAACAGGCTGATAACCCCCAAGAGCTCATATCGACGGGGTTGTTTGGCACCTCGATGTCGGCTCATCACATCCTGGGGCTGGAGCAGGTCCCAAGGGTTTGGCTGTTCGCCAATTAAAGTGGTACGTGAGCTGGGTTCAGAACGTCGCGAGACAGTTTGGTCCCTATCTGCCGTGGGCGTCGAAATTTGAGAGGAGTTGACCCTAGTACGAGAGGACCGGGTTGAACATACCTCTGGTGTACCTGTCGTCGTGCCAACGGCGCAGCAGGGTAGCTATGTATGGACGGGATAACCGCTGAAAGCATCTAAGCGGGAAGCCTCCCTCGAGATAAGATTTCTTAGGACGGTCGAAGACCACGACCTTGATAGATCGGATGTGGAAGCGCGGTAACGCGTGGAGCTAACCGATACTAATTGTCCTATTCGCGCTTGAGAGTCCCACCATCAATGTCAGCTCTGGCTGGCTTGGATGATAGATGATCATCGCAGCCCGTATTACATCTTATATACCAAGTGCACGGTATCGATTTGAAACCTATATCCCAGCTACACCGGCTTCATTGCTTGGTGGCTATAGCGTCTGTGCCCCACCCGATCCCATCCCGAACTCGGACGTGAAACCAGACTGCGCCGATGGTACTATCGCTTAAGCGATGGAAGAGTAGGTCGTCGCCAGGCATTGCAGCCGGTGTCGCTCGGATTATGCGCGTTTCCCAGGAAGAACCCATTCACAACGTCAGAGATGAAGACCCTCATCAACGACAGCCCGATGGCACCTGCCATCCGGAGCCAAACGGCTCCGCAAGGCCGACCGGCCGCCGCGCCTTATTGGCGCGATAGCCAAGCGAGCGGAGCTCGCGCCGGCGCCTGAGGCAAAACAAATCGCCGCGGGATGGAGCAGCCCGGTAGCTCGTCAGGCTCATAACCTGAAGGTCGTAGGTTCAAATCCTACTCCCGCAACCAACACCACAATCGCAACAAACCCCCCATAACCGACGCGGGGATTTT